>JAWUVZ010000043.1:0-34015 GCA_034112105.1 Glaciecola sp.
AAAAAGACAAGATTTATCGCCGCAGCAAACCGTAATGGCAGTACAAAATACAATACAAATATTGCTGGGAAGGACCAAAATGAAGCGGCGATACCTAGTTTATATAGTGCAAAAGCAGAGATTAAGGTAATAGCGGGGGCAATACCAAAGAGACTAAGTGATAGACTATATTTGTTTTGGTGACATCTATATGCTGCGAGAGAGTAAAGACAAAGAAGAAAAAAAATGCCTAGCGCCAGCCAATATTCCCCTTGATAAATATTAATAACAACAAACGGGGCGATAATTACAGCAGATACTAATGCAATGCTTTTAGTTGACTTGATTACAAAATTTGGGATTGTCTCGATAGGTTTACCCTCTCTCATTGTTTAGTCTTTACAAAATCACTTCAAACCTTAACTTAACCTATTAGAAATGAAAATGCCATTCATGTCACATACAGGCGAATGAACATTCGATTAATCAAACGAAATAAAAGGGCTCAGATCCGAATGTTACTGACTTAAGCCAGTAAGTCACAACAAAGCCACTTTTATACAATGACCTCGCGTCATGCTCTTGATCAAAAGAGTTACAGACTTTGCAAAAACGCTAATAATGCGCGCTGGTTTTCAGCTGTCATTGCTTCGAATGCCTGTTTGGATGCTTCGCCTTCTCCACCATGCCATAAGATAGCTTCTTCGATTGTGCGAGCTCTGCCATCGTGTAAATAACCAATACGAGTGTCATCATCACTTCTACCCGCTAAAGAAACACCATCGTTAGCCTTATCATCACCCAACATCACATTTTCTGCATGACCTAAGCCCCAAAGTGCGGCGGTTCGCCACTCGGCACCTGACGCAGAGCCTTCGGCTAACGTATCAGCTAAACCCGGACCCATGTCATGTAAGAGTAAATCGGTATAAGGCTGGATAGTCTGATTTCGAAGCTCTGCTAAGGGATGAAAAGCACTTGTTGTCATGGAGGGGCGATGACAACTTGCACAACCCGCATCTTCAAATAATGTTTCACCGCTCTGCACGTCATAGTCCCGACGGGCACCAACACCTAGCAAACTTAAATACTTAACCAGTTTATCTAGCTCTTGGTCTGATAACTCAACCTCAGCAGTACCGCAGTCCTGCTGCTCGCTGCCACAATCAGGATTGGGCAGCATAGATGTCATCACCCCCATGTCGGTATTAAATGCGCTAGCACTTTGATGCTTTACACTAAAGGTACTTGCTTTGTAGCCAAAACGACCGAGTCGTTGAACACTATTTGTTGGGTCCTCTACTATTGATGCACGCCCGGAAATGCCATCATTATTGGCGTCTTCGCTATCTGCCCAGCTTAGTATTTGCTCTTCTGGTACTGCTTCAAGTAGACCTAACCCGATGAGTTGAGGGGCTATTCGTGCTGAAAATTGTGCCGGCGTTCGCTCTGAGAAAACATAGTTGGGTGAGCGTAATCCGTTTGCATGCTCAGTCCATGGGCCGAGTGTTACGCTTCCTTCGGGAGTTCCGTTTGACTCCATTTTAGGTTGTAGTACTTTTCCTATTAAGCTGTCTGCATCGCCATTTTCATCGCCTATTTTGAATACCCACTTATCTAGGCTTCCACCTACATCTTCAACCAGTGCTTTACCATTTCTAACGTGGCACCCTGCACAGGAATGGTTAATATAATGATTACCTATTTTACCAATTTGTTCTGTCCACACAGGGTTATCGTTACGTTCATCATGGCTACCGTCGTCAAAGTTAGTGTGGTGAACACGTCGACCTTCAACAAAAGACTGTGCGTTTTGAGAACTCAGGTTAGTCGCCATCTGCATAAACCGACCGGCAGGCTCTTCACTGTAGTTAAAACCCAGAGTAGTGTCGCCACCGAGCATACCTTGAGAAGGAATGGGTGTGCCATCATTCGCTCCGCCATTGTTCTCAACTTCACGTTGCCACTCAAAAGGAGCAACACCGAGTTGCCCAATGACATAAACAAATGAAGTACCATAGTAATTTAAACGGGCACCTGCAGGCGGTGATTGTAAAAACAGGCTTATCTCAAACTCCATATTCGTGCCTTGCGCAAGTGCGCTCTGAAACTGACCTCCGGTCTCCCATTTATTGACAATATCGAGTGTGTATTTATGCTGGATGCCATCATCACTCATTTTTTCAAAGTTATCGTTATAAGTCCCTTGGCCAACAAAAACAACGCCCGTTTCATTTTGGCTTACCTTTTCTTCCTCTTTCTGTGGATTGAAGTGGAATTGGCCGGTGGTATTGCGCCCCCAGAACCAAACTCGAAATTCTCGCGCACCTAATTTAGCTTCAGTAATAAAGGTCGCTCTAATCAAACTTTGACCTGTGGGTACATAATCTTCAAGCTGAATTCGGACCGTTCTGAACTCCCAGTAATGAGCGAGGTAATGATCGTAGTGGTCTTGTATTGTAATGTCTTTAGCATGACGATCTCTGCCACGATCGCCAATTCGTGTTACCAATACACCATCATCACGAACAAACCGGCTCATAGGCTCAAGCAGCGTATTTTCATCAAACAGCGCATCCACGCTGACTTGCGTAGTGTCTTCAACTTTGCAACCTGTAGAGTCGACGACATCTCCCGCAGCTGTATTTGGACAAGCATCAGTGGAATCAATTACGCCATCATTATCATTATCGCTATCTTGAACAATCGGAGGAGCCTGTGGCACCGGTAATGGCGCTGAGCCTTCTGAACCGCCGCCGCAGGCCGATAAGCACAAAATAGCAACCGCCGTGAGAACTAGGTTTGAATTCATAAATAGTCCAAGAATAATGCGCTGACAACACACAAGATACACAATGAAATGAAAATGTAGCATAAATGTTAATTTTCGCGCAGGAAATACGCTGGAATGGTTTTCTTTCACGTTGGGTAGGAGATAAATGCGCCCGCACTCATCATTTATGTAAGCGACATTCATTGTACTAACGCTAAATTAGTATTTGCTACTGTGTCAGGTATTCAACCTTTGAAGATGTAGCTGGTTTCTATTGCCCTTTGCGTTTATCCAGTCCAATTGCGGACACTTCTTTTATAAGATGCTGACAAGCAAGTCGATAACCTAAGTCCAATTCGCTTTGGGTGATATGTTTGCGATCTGCTGCGGTCGCGGCTAATTCAATATCGGCTTTAAATTTACAAGTGCCGCACACGCCGCCACCGCCGCATACTGCTTGAATACTCATATTATTGGTAAGCAGACTATTAAGGATAGAACTATTCGCACTAGCCCTTAAGGTTTGCATTTTTGACGTATCAGAACTGCGAACCACCACGGTTTTATTGCGTATAAACCAAGTCAGCTTAATTTGACCGTCTTTGAAAAGTCTATAAATCCACCACAGTCCAGTGCTAGACAATAATAAGGTCAACATGGCAAAAATCTTGATAAACCAATTATTGAAACTACCCTGCTGCGTATAGTCCATGAAGTGCAACATCAGAAGTAGATCGCGCCATCGTGTTTCATCATTAACATGCGCAATCACATCGCCAGTTTGTGCTCTGATATAGACACTAGTTTGGCTTTCATCATCTATGTTAACTTGCCACACAGCATTGCGCTCACGCGGTAAATCTTCAATTGGGGGCTGCAACAATGTCGCGCGGGATATTGTATGCCTGTTTTCTTTATAAGAGGTCTTGGCTATCGTAGCAATTAGCCCTGCATGCTTGGCTGCCAAAACGGGACTTGATAAATCAATCAATTCACCCGTTATTGCGTCGACTAGTTTGTAATCAGATACTTGATAGTTGTGTTTACCCGCGAATATTTTTAACTTATAAATCGGTTGAGTGAACAAATGACCAAGCTTGATCTGAATTATTAAAGGGTACTGCTGAATAAGTGCATTAATGCTAATAAAAGTATTTTTTAGTGCGTCTTTTGTAACGCTATCATTGGCATAAAAGCGACTAAAAGAAGCGGGACTTTGCCTGACTAAAGTATCTCGCCCTGTTGCTTTATTATTATCCACTTTACCCAACAAAAAACCACTGCCTATCCAAATAAATAATTGAACAAAAACAACGACAGATACCCATTTATGTATTTGTTTCAATATCATGTTGGATACTCTGCGGGGTTGTTTTTAAATAACCTAAACCACAACAATATAAGGCCTGAAAGAGCCGCTAATAGGCCACTGATGGTGAATACATTCAACAACCAGTTATTGATGTCCTCACCCTCATAATAATCCATAATGTGAAGTCGCCATAACACGTCAAAAATACGCCAAGTATTTTGCCTGACAGTAACTATCTCGCCTGTTGTATAATTAATATAAAGTGTAGGCGAATTAATCCCAACAAAATCAACACGCCACAAAGGTAGCGGACGAAAACCAATTTCACTTGGTGGATTGTCAGTCATTAGATAAACGCTCTGTATTTTTCTGGGTTCATCTAAACTGCCAAGCGCAATAGTTGTAGCAAGATCTTTCGATATTGAATTGATTAAATCGCCAGTGGCCGCATCAATGACTTTAACCCCGCCTGCAGTTAGGCGATAAACAGGTTTATTGCCTAACCACCCCAAACTAATATTAGAGGCATTAGGATATTCACTGAGCACGTCATTAATATCCGTACTAATTGACGGTCGTGTTTGTTGCTGCATGCTTTGTGACGTAATTTTGTGTGTGTTCTGGTAGCCTTCGGTCCATGATGCAAGAGCAGGTTGCTTTGCATTGACCAAGTCCTCACCATGAATACTATGTATATCGACGAGTACCATGTACAAGCCGCTAAATGACCAAAGCAAAAACTGTAGTCCAACAAACAACATCAACCACCGGTGATATCGACGGATTATCGCTACCATTTAAAACTCACCAAACTGTTTCCTCAACTGTGCTCGTTTGTTCATTAAATAGATTACTGGCAAAATTAGCAAGGTTAAGAACAACACACTTACCATTCCACCGACCATTGGTGCCGCAATTCTACTCATTACCTCAGAGCCAGTGCCGGCACCATAAAGGATCGGCATAAGACCAATAATGATAGTTGCGGCAGTCATCATCACCGGTCGTACTCTTAGCGCTGCGCCATGTAAGACCGCTGAAAACAAGCTATCCTGAGTTGGGTTTATACCTTGAACATTACATTCTTCAAGCATGCGATTGAAAGCCTGATTTAAATAAACCAGCATAATAACGCCTATTTCAACGGCCACCCCAGCTAAAGCAATAAACCCAACACCTACTGCGACCGAGAAATTAAAGCCCTCCCAATAAATTAACCAAATACTTCCGATCATTGCCAGAGGCAGGGTCCCCATAATCATGGCAACTTCCGCAATATTTTTGAAATTTAAATATAATAAAACGATGATAATAATTAACGTCAAGGGCAACACATAAGCCAATTTTTCTTGTGCCCTGAGCATATACTCATATTGTCCTGACCATTTTATTGAATAGCCAGCGGGTAAATCCAGTTGTTCACTGACAGCGGCTTGGGCCGCAGCAACGTAACTGCCTAAATCAATATTTTCAATATCGATAAAGACCCAACCATTAGGCCGTGCATTTTCGCTTTTAATGCCCGGCGGACCGTCTTGAATAAATACATTAGCAACATCAGCAAGCGCTATACGCTTTCCTTGCGGCGTAACAATCGGCAGTAAGGCCAAAGCTTCAGGAGATGCGCGATACGATTGTGGATAACGCATATTTACTGGATATCGTTCCAATCCTTCGACACTTTGTGTCACATTCATGCCGCCAACTGCAGTAGCAACGACGGATTGAACGTCGGCAATATTCAAACCGTATCTGGCGGCTTTTTCGCGTTGAATATCGACTTTAATATACCGTCCACCAGCAACGCGTTCGGAGTAAACCGATGCTGTACCTTCAACTTCACTTAATATTTTTTCAATTTGTTGTCCAATTTTTTGAATTTCATTGAGATCCCGTCCACCTATTTTAATCCCAACCGGCGTTTTAATACCTGTCGCTAACATATCTATACGGGTTTTGATTGGCATCACCCAAGCGTTGGTCAAACCAGGAATATCTAGTAAGTTATTCAATTCCTTGATCAGAGACTCCGTGGTTAAACCTTCCCGCCACTCATTTTTAGGCTTTAATTGAATGAAACTCTCAATCATAGTTAGTGGTGCTGGATCAGTCGCTGTTTCCGCCCGCCCGACTTTACCAAACACTGTCTTCACTTCTGGAATGGTGTAAATGAGCTTATTCGTTTGCTGCAGAATTTGCCTCGCTTTGCCAACAGATACGCCAGCGTAAGTTGTCGGCATGTACATCAAGTCGCCTTCATCTAGTGGCGGAATAAACTCGCTGCCTATTTTGCTCACTGGCCAAAATCCGACAATAAGCAAGACTAGCGCTGCGAACAATGTACTTTTAGGATTGCTCATGACTGTCTTTAGAGCAGGTAAATATAACCACGATAAAAACCGATTTATTGGATTCTTATGCTCGGGAAGTATCTTTCCACGAATAAAGTAGCCCATTAGCACCGGAACCAGAGTGATTGCTAGTACCGCAGCTGCTGCCATAGCGTAAGTTTTGGTATAGGCAAGAGGCGCAAACATCCGTCCTTCTTGTGCCTCCAGGGTAAAAACGGGTAAAAAACTGACGGTGATAATGAGTAAGCTTGAAAATAATGCAGGCCCAACTTCGCTGGCAGAATCAATGACGATTTGCCATCTATTTTCATTAGTCAGGGGCGTTTTTTCGATATGTTTATGCATATTTTCTATCATTACAATAGCGCCATCAATCATTGCACCTATCGCAATCGCGATGCCACCCAACGACATAATGTTGGCATTGATGCCTTGAAAATACATAATGATAAAAGCGATAAAAATGCCCACAGGCAAACTAATAATAGCAACCAACGAGGAACGAACATGGAATAAAAACGCAATACAGACAAGCGCGACTACGATGAATTCCTCAAGCAACTTACCACTTAAATTGTCCACCGCGCGTTCAATCAATGCAGAGCGATCATATACCGGAATTATTTCAACCCCCTCAGGTAAGCCCTTCTTCAACTCTTCCAGCTTTATCTTAACGGCATTGATAGTTTGCTGTGCATTTTCACCAAAGCGCATCACCACAATTCCACCAACAGCTTCACCCTCGCCATTCAGTTCAGTAACACCGCGGCGCATTTGGGGGCCAATAACGACATCGGCAATATCTTTAATGAGCAGCGTAGTACCTTTGTCGGTGGTGCTCGCACCCAGTGGAATATTTTCAATGTCCTGCTGGTTCTGAATATAACCCGTTACACGCACCATATATTCGGCTTCGGCCAATTCAATAACTGAAGCACCGATTTCTTGGTTGCCACGTTGAATCGCCATTTGCACATGCGATAACGGAATCCCATATGCGCGCAGTTTCTCGGGGTCTACGGTGACCTGATATTGCTTAACCATACCACCTGCGGAGGCGACTTCAGACACACCAGAAACGGTTTGTAACTCATATTTTAGAAACCAGTCCTGCAAGCTTCGCAACTCACTAATGTCATGTTGTCCGGTTTTATCGGTCAAAGCATAAATATATACCCAACCCACGCCGGTCGCATCTGGACCCAATTGTGGTTTCGCGTTGTCCGGTAAACTGGGCGTCACCTGTGACAGATATTCGAGCACGCGACTTCTAGCCCAATACAAATCAGTATCATCATCAAAAATGACATACACGTATGAGTCACCGAAGAACGAGAAACCTCTCACAGTTTTGGCGCCTGGCACTGACAGCATGGCCGTAGTCAGAGGATAAGTAACTTGATCTTCTACTACTTGTGGCGCCTGACCCGGGTAGCTTGTTTTAATGATCACTTGTACATCAGACAGGTCTGGAATAGCGTCAACAGGCGTATTTTTAAGTGTGACTAAACCACCACCGACGATAATAAAGGTGCATAATAATACGAAGAATCGGTTATATACCGACCATCTAATGATAGCTGCAATCATGGTTTTACACCCACTACCTCGAACATACCTGACTCAGGTTTTTTCAATAACACTTGCATGGTTTTACCCACTTCCAACTGAGTTAAGTCGACATTCTCAGCGACCACAAAATTCATAGTCATTCCAGGCATTCCCCAAGCGTCGATATCTGCATGCGTTAGCCGCACCATTCTATCTTCCCGCATGGCCTCATCAACGTTAGCCTCAACCCATACAGGCTCACTCATGCCTTCCATACCTTGGCTTTGCATGCTGTCCTCACTCTCCATGACACTCATCTCATGAATATGTTCATTCTCAGCATGATCTGACATGTCTTGAGACTGATTAAGCTCTCCACCGATACGCATAAAGTCGGAGCTGATGCTACTTTCGGAGTCCAATAAAAATTGAGCTGAGGTGACGACTAAGTCATCGTCCATTAAACCAGATAAAATTTCTGTATAACTACCCGCTTTCAATGTTTCTTGCATTGTTGCGTGAGACCCAGACAAAGGTAAACCTGCCTCAATCTCAACAACATTGCCAATGAGCACTTCCACAGACTTAAATTTACCCTCACCCAACGCAAGTACAACTCGACTTTGCGAACCTGTGCGGATAACTGCTTCTGAGGGCACAACAATATTAGGGAGCCTGCTAACATCACCCTGCATAGGTGGCAAACTGGTAAAAATAACCACTTGTGCAAACATATTAGGCTTTAAGAAATATTCCGCATTGTCGAATCTTAATCTCACTCTTAACGTGCGAGTGCTTGCATCTAGAGTAGGATAAATATAATCAACTTTGCCTTCCCATGTTTTACCGGGTAGATACTCCATTGTCATCAGCACTGGTAATCCAAGTGACACTAAGTTTGATTGGCGCTCAAAGATCTCAGCTTCAACCCAAACTTCATCTAAAGCACCAATGGACATAAGTGTCATTCCCGGCTTGACATAAAAACCTTCACGAATGTTCAGATTATCGATGAAGCCCGTTTGCGGTGCGGTAAATACAACCGTTTGCTGAACTTTTCCAGAAGCGATTAATTTTTCGATAGCAGCCTCTGGCATTTGCAACGCCTTCAGGCGCGACTTTGCTGCCGCCATTAAGTTGGTGTTTTTACGTTTTACTGCTAGTAAAAATTCATCCTGTGCATTCACTAGTTCGGGTGAATATAAGGCATACAATGGTTCGCCTTTTTTCACGTATTCACCCGCTGCTTTTACATTCAGTACTTCAATCCATCCCTCAACCCGGGGGTGAACATGTATTAATGTGTCTTCGTTATACTGTACATACCCTACCGTTTTTATTGTAATGTCGAGTGCATTGCGTTGTACCTTAGCTGTCCTCACCCCCAAATTATTAACTACATTTGGATTAATTTTAATTGTACCTGGGCTATCTTGCCCATCGCTATTTGCGTTACTTTCATATACCGGCACCAAATCCATGCCCATGGGCGACAATCCAGGCTTATCTCGTCTGAAATTTGGATCCATTGGCGCTACCCAATACGAAGGTTGATTTTCAACACTTTGGACTGCGTTTGATGAAGCACTATTTGGCGCAAGCATAAACGTGAATACAAGCACGGTTAAAGTAACACCAACCGCTAAACCTATTGCAAGCAATGTAAGGACTGATGCCGACCGACTCTGACTTTCATATTGTTTGTTCATTGTTATTGCCCTACCTTAACTTCGCTTGTCAGTATTGATGCTTCATTGCGTTGATTATTTAAACCCAAATAGTCTTTAGCGGTGCTTTGCTCCGTTGTGAAAAAATAATTAAGCTCAACTTGTGCCTTTAATAAATTAACTTGAATATTGAGTACATCAATACGAACGTTTAAATCGTCAATTCGAGCTCGCACAACCTCAGAAAAATCGCCGTCGTCGTTCGTATAAGCGGTCAGTGAAGCCTCCGCTTGTTCTCTTGTTTGGACTAAAATAGAATCATCAAAAATTTGCTGACGTTTAAGTAAACGTTGATACTGGGACCAAGTCGATTGCACTTGTGCAATCAGCCCTCGCAGCGCAAGTAGTTTGTCAGTTTTAATCGCTTCAGCTTCTCGCACTGCCGCTGATACTTTCTTGTCTTGAGAACTTTGCGTAAACAAAGGCAAATCGAATGACACGCCAATTGAAAAGAAATCAGCGCGGCTTCTACCTAATTGGTCATCAGCTCGGTACGCATAACTTGCATTTACGCCCCATTGTGATTTATACAATTGTTTAGCTAATTCAACGCCCATTTCACCAGCATAGATGCGTTGCTCAATAGCAAGAATAGCCGGGTGGGTATTTAGTTTTTGCGCTAAGTGTTGCTTATCATTACTCGCTAATAAACTTATAACAGATGGCGCTAAGCTAGTAATTAAGGGAAGTTCAGAGGACACGCGTTTGTATCGCGTAAAGTCCGACGACGATAACTGCCAATCGTTACCATTGCTCAACCATTCGAGTAGCTGCCCACCGGCTTGTTCTTTTTGCGACATCAGCGTATTTAGTCTGTCGTCAAGACGCGTGAGTTCGAGTTGTGCTCGCACTATATCTTGCTGACGCACTCTGCCGACTGCCGAAGAATAAGTAGCTTGTATTATTTCGGCTAGTTGTTCAAATAGTACTCTGTCGTTTTCTATCAAGGCAACAATTTGCTGGGCTCTATAAAACTCTAACCACAGTGACGACACCGCTACTTTCGTTTTAGCCATTCGGTCTTGGCGCAATAACGGGTGTTGTTGAGCGAGTTCTTGCAGCTGCTGCCGCTGAATAGAAAGGCTCTGTCCGCGTGGAAATTGCTGCATTACTCCGGCTTTCAACTGTGTCATCGGCTCTTGGTCGAAAGCAAAGCTATCAGTAGGAAGATTTGCCAAGCCGATCGACATGACAGGATTAGGCAGAGAATCAATTGCTTCACTGGTATCAATCATAGCCTTTTGACGCAACTCACTGCGAGTTAGCCAAGGGTCAACTTCAATCGCAGTCGATATCGCTTGCGACAAACTCAGTGGGCGATAATTATCCGGTGCTTTACTAGAGCTTACATTTGCGCTTATCGTCGAGTTTTCATTTGCGCTAACAGTAAAACCTAGCGTCGCACTATTGAATAATACAAAGGTAACGGTCACTGCTTTTAGTGTAGGTAAATGACCTAATTTTAAAAATCTCATGTTCGACTCTTTTCTGGCTTATGGCTGAATACGGTTCATTTAGTTAAAATCAATGTGACACTTAAACAGTCTGTCGGTCATATCTTAGCAAATGAGTTCCAATGATTGAAAATCAGAACTACAGTCTATCAAGTGTAAAATGAAACTAGGTTATTCTTCATTCATGCAGTAGTGAATGCATACTAATATGAATGCTGGAACAAGCAGTTTCACAACGCCAAGATATAGCGAGATTATGTCTCTAGAATCGCCAGACAGATCTAGGCTGTTAAAGTGAACTTAAATTTAGGGGGGCGTTTCTGACTGGGAATAAATGCATGGACTAGGCGACGGTCAACGTCTATTTTCTCATTCTGGGGTAGATGAGAAATGGCTTGAATATTAAGTTCGATTAGCACGGCAAGTGAAACCATAGCAATTGGGCAATCGCATTCTTGCTGACAACATTCATGCTCTATCATTTGGTTTTTTGCAAGAGTCTGGCCGAACATATCATTGTTCGCGTTCATTTCAGAGCTCATGTCATGTTCAACAGCACTGTCACCAACATCTGCGGATACTTCAGTCATCATCAAATTGCGCTCGTTGTTAAAGCAAGCCATCGAGGAGATAGAAAAAGCCTCTCCTGCCTGTGCTATAAGCAAAAACATAATCATTGTGATACTGACGAAACGACTAAACACCTTGTTCAAAACACCTTAATATACTGTGAACACTTTTTACGACCATACGTCTTAGCATTTGTTCACTTAACGCTATTACTGTTACAGTATAAACTATACAACTTAGTTACAAGTATAATGTTTTTTTCTACAATAGTAAAAAGCGTAAGATACGGCAATTTAACAAACTATTTTACTTGTTATATTGTATAAGTTACACAAAGCCAATTCTAATCAATGAGAAGTAATCTATGTCAAAACCAACGTTAATGGTACTTTTTACATCTATCGCAATATCTTTAAGCAGCTTTAGTAGCGTTGCTGCGTTAACACTGGACAAGTCGCAGTCATCAGTAAATTTTGTCTCTACAAAAAACCAGCATATCTCTGAACAGCATACGTTTGACAATTATTCTGGCCAACTTGATGATCAAGGTAAGTTAACAATCACTATCGACATAATGTCAGTTAATACGCTTATACCTATTCGAAATGAGCGTATGCAAAAGATGTTTTTTAATATGAGTGAATATAGCGTTGCAACCTTTACTGCACAGATTGATCCCGTTCTGACCGAATTACAAGCTGGTGAGCTAAAGAGAACCACTATCACGGGCGAAATGACAATTGCGGGAAATACAGCGCCGGTCTCATTTGAAGTTGCTTTGATAGGCTTAAAAAATGGCAGCATAAACGCGACTACGGTAAAGCCAACCATTATTAGTGCCACTGCATTTAATCTTGATGACGGCGTTGCCGCGCTGCAGCAAGTAGCAATGTTGCAAAGTATTTCTAAAGCCGTACCATTAAGTTTTAGCGCTACTTTTAGTCAGTAAACCAGAGCAGTCGGAGAAAGCATGATAAATCCTAGCCTTGATGTTGGCACGTTAGCTAACGAGTTCAAAACCGACCGGCGACTGATGGTTAATAACTTTTTACAAGCCGATATCGCTGAACGCACGCGCAGCGCATGCATGCAACACGCGCCATTTAGCACTCACTATGTGCTAAATAACATGTACCAAAGCAAGACTGCAGTAGAAATGGCGAGCCTAAATCAACAAGATAAAGAGGCTATTAATAAGCAAGTCTTCAGTGCTGCGAGTCAAGGTGTGGGATTTATATATGAAGGCTATCTTAAGAGCAGAATAAATACTGAGCCGAACAGCCAAGCTAACATTGAGTTAGCGTTTTTGCATCAGGTTTTTGACTATTTGAGTAGCGAAGAAGTTTTATCAACAATAAAACAGATTACCGGAAATCAAGATATCACCGGTGCTGAACCCCAATATACGCGCTTTACCCCAGGGCATTTTTTGACCCGCCACCTCGATGTAATACCGGGTCGCGGCAGGCGCTACGCGTTTGTGCTCGGTCTCACCAAAGGCTGGCACCCCGACTGGGGCGGTTTACTGCAATTCTACGAGCAAGATGGAACGCCTCGCAACGCTTGGATACCTCAATTTAATGTTTTGTCACTCTTCGACGTCAGTCACATCCATTCAGTCACTTATGTAACGCCGTTTGCTGCTGAACAACGTCTGTCACTAACCGGTTGGTTTGTTGCTAAACCTTAAAACGCGTCGTCAGTTCCTCTAAGTACGGCTCAAAATTAGTCCACTGCTCAAGTCCTGTCTTATAAATGGGCTGGCGAACTTGCTGGGCACTGGGCGTTTTTACCGCTCGTTTGTTCTTATGGAAATCGATGCAAGCTTGCTCAAAAGGAAGACCACAGAAATCAAGTAAACGTCTTATCTGTTCTTCAGTATCATTAACTACGTCTTCATGTTGAACCCGTAATATTTGACCAGGGAACACGTGTTGCCAATGATCCATGAGTTTTACGTAGTTTTGATAATATTGCGTAATATCACTAAGTGAATAGCTGAATTCTTGGCCTTCGCCAAATAGTTGTTTAAAAACACTAAAACAACATGCCATAGGGTCACGTCTTGCATCAATTATTTTGGCATTTGGCAAAATAAGTTTGATTAAGCCTATATGCATATAGTTATTTGGCATTTTATCAATAAAGTGAGCAGCGCCTTGTCTATAAACTTGCGTGTCCTGAATGAATTTTTTGCCTAACTCTGCAAAATAATGTTCCGGTATGCTCTCGATGTTATGCGGATAAACTGGTTTAGCGCCTTGCTTTTTACTTAAGTTACTCGCTAAGCCTAAAATTTCGTGCAACTCCATAGTGCCGTCTACTGCAGAATGAGAAGCTAGTATTTGCTCCAGCAGTGTAGAGCCGGCTCTGGGCATCCCTACAATAAATATGGGAGCGGGATCCGAGCAGCCCATGTTGCTAAATTTTGCGACTAGTTCAGGCGTAAATGCCTTAATTTGCGACTCTACAAATTGTGCATGGTTGTGACTAGAGTAGCTTAATGTCGTACTTTGTAACTGATTACCCAACTCGTAATGTAAGAAAGATTGTTCAAAGTGCTTTTTATCTTCATAAGCTTTACCTAAAGCAAAATGTAAATGCACTTTATCTTTTAGGCTAACCTCATTCTTTGTCGTGCCGGCGAGCATATGTTGAATTTCTTCATCGTTAAATTGGTAGGTCTTTGTATTAGCTAGACTCCAGTATGCGTCGCCGCAATGTACTTCAAGTTGATAAGCCTGCTGATACGCGATTACCGATTGCTCAATATTACCTTGTGTTTTATACGCATGACCTAGCAACAGATATACATTGGATTCTGCTTTATTGTCGTCAATTATTTGTAGATAAATATCAATTGCTTTTTGAATCTCACCCACACCTAAGAGTGCAGTCGCTTGCGCAACTGAATAGAAAATATTATTGGGATTTTTTTGAACTAGAATGTCACCTACAGACAGGGCTTTTGAAAACTTACCTAATTTACTATAAATTTTAAATAGCTGGTATTTTGCCTCTAAATTATCTGGTGCTAGCTCGATGCAAGTCTCCAGGATAAATTCGGCTTCAGATATCGCTTTTGAAGATACTGCAATTTCTGCTAATAATAGCAAACCGTCTAATGAATGTTTATTTTCCTGCAGGTAATGGCGACAGAGTGCGTCAGCCTCGACTATTTTGCCGTCGTAAAGCAGGTCTGTTGCCGCGAGCAAGGGCTTGGGTAATCTACTCAAATGATTGATTTGATTTTTGCACAATACAGACGCTTCTTTTTGGTCTGCTTGCTGATAAATGGGCAGCAGAGCTTGCCATGCAGATAATAGTGCAGGGTTTAGTTTGGTCGCCTTGTAGAAATGAATACTGGCTAGCTTACCTTGCCCCAAAGCCCGATAATTATAACCGAGCTCTTGATGTGCTCTAGCGTGTTCAGGTGTGATTTTTAGCAACTGTTTAACATCGTCTATGGCTTGCTCGTATTTGCGCTGTAGTCGCCTACATACAGCCAACAAATAGCGACTTTGAGTTTCTACCTGAATATCAGGTTTGTCCTCTAACAAAGCAATAACACTTTGTTCTGCATCTTCAAGCTTACTTTGTTGAAGTAGCTGCTGAATGCGTTTAAGTTCATGCGCAGGAGATGGAGTTTGTGCTGACATAGTTACCTAACTTGTTGCTAAAGTTTATTTCATTTTAGTGTGTAATTTAACATAAAAAAGCCCCTATAAAAGGGGCTCCTATATACTGCTATGACAATTTATATCATGTTACTTAGAAAAAGTCGTATGATAATCTAAAGCCAATAGTACGTGGTCTGTTACTCACAACTTTAGGGGTGAACTGCTGATTGTCTACGTGCAAAATAGCGCGTTCATCAAACAAGTTATCAATGAATATTTCTGCTTTCCATTCATCATTAGTTACGCCGAATGAAACATTTGCAAGCATATAGCTATCTTGAATGTAACGTCCACCAGCAAAAAGATTGCCGTTAGTGTCGGTGTAGTTAACACCTTCAAATACGTCAGCTTCTTTTTGAATACTTAATCCGCTGCCGGTGCCATAAACGAGTCTTGTTGTGTCTTCAAGTACAAAGGCATCCATAGTCATACTGGCTAAACGGTCACCAGTGTATACAAGTGAACCATTAACAAAACCAGTCAAACCATTGTCCATTTCATAGAAATAGCGAGCTCTGATATTTCCTGAGAACGAAGCTGAGTATGGCAACTCACTACCTACTGGTGGTGCAATCCCAGCCAATTCATCATTAACGCTAATTAACTCAGTGTCTAGTAGACTGAACGACGCATCTAAAATTAAGTTATCAGTCGCAAGCCAAGTAATATCGCCATCAACACCTTTAATCTCAGCGTCACCGACGTTATCGGTAAATACTAAGAAACTAACATTGGTCGGGTCAAATCGAGACGTTTGTAGGTCTTCGATATCAGAGAAGAAGGCTGTTGCGTTAACACGAAGCACACCGTCAAAAAAGTCTCCTTTCATGCCGACTTCATAGTTTGTAAGCGTATCTGTTTCTGAATAAACTGGAATTCTGAAACCGTCAAATGCACCTTGTTGATTAGTTGCTTTACCACCACCAACGCGGTTAGTTACCGGTGGTCTAAAACCTTCACTGTAAGTAGCAAAGAACAACAAGTCACTACTCGCTTTCCAATCGATCGATGCCTTATAAATGATATCATCAACGGTAAGTGTGCCGCTATCATCCAATAAAGAGACATCTAACTGTCCACTCGCTATGGCTGCATCAATTTCTGCTGGATCTTCACCTACCGCAGCAAGCTCATTAGGATCTAATGTACCAAAGGCTCTTAATCTGCGAGTAACGTCTACCGTCGAAGTTGACCCTTTGTAATCGTCCTCTATTTCATACCAACGAGCACCCAAGCTTACGGTTACTGTATCAGATAAATCATATTCTGCTTGACCGAAAACGGCAATTTGGTCAATACCATGAGTTACATCATTAATGAAACTAACCTCTGACTCAAACGGGCCGCCATTGCTGTTGATGCCTTCCTGGCCAACAGTGGTTCTAGCTAAATTAGGAAACAATTCGGTATTGGCTATTTTGAATTTACCTACTGTGCTCAATTCTTGTGAGTCGTAGAAGATACCAGCAGTGATGCGCCAATCATTAGTCGCATCAGTGTTAAATCTAAGTTCGTGTGTTACCCGCGATGTATCTGTGTCTTCTTTATAGAATTTGTTCGGATCTAGGCATTGAACATCAGCAGGCGTAGCCGCTGTATAGTGGTTACACACATAATAGGCGGCAAATAAACCACCATTTGTATAGCCGGTATAATCTACGGTTGAAGCTATATCACGATTCAATAAACCACCAGTGTAAACTATATCAAGTTCGTCTAAACGTCCGCTGAGGGTCCATGTAGTTAACCCAAACACATCTGAATTTTTGTCTTCTTGAAAACGATTAACCGACTGCGTGCCTGCAAGATTTGGGTCGTATGCAAATACACCTTCAGTATCTAGCTGCTGCTGAGTATGTTGAACCAACAAATCCCAGTCATCGTTAACTTCGTAAGCAACACCAAGTCTAAAACCTGCATAACTCGCGTCGTTAGCATCTTCTTCAACTAAGTTATCATTATTCGGAGCAATGACTTCAGCACTTGCAGGGTCGCTTAATACGCCACCTGAAACTCTACTGATAACGACTGCGCTGCCTGCATAACCACCTTGGCCAGGTTCATTACGGATATTATCTATCCAACCACCTTGGTTATCGTTATATACGGTAACTCGAACGGCTAAATCGTCGGCAGGGGTGAAGTTTAAAAAGGCTTCAACCGAATTACTCATTTCGCCGTCTTTAGTAAAGCTTGTGCCTAAGTCTAGTCCACCAGCGAAGCCACTAAAGCTAGGCTTGTTGGTAATCATTCGAACTGTACACGACTGCGAGCTTGCACCGAACAAAGTCCCTTGAGGACCAGGAAGAACTTCTACCCGAGCCACATCAGCAGCGTAAATATCAAGATTTCGGCCTTGCATTGATACTGGCTGTTCGTCGAGATAAAAAGCAACTGAAGGTTGCAAAGCTTGCACGGTAGATACCGCTATGTTGGTTTGTGACGTTGCTGCACCACGGATATATATTTCGTTTTGACCAGGGCCTGTGCCTTGGAATACAACGTTAGGTAAAAATTCGACGTAATCTTGGAAATTATCTACCCCTAAATTTTCTAAAGCGTCGCCGCTCAAGGCACTAACTGTGACCGGAACTGCTTGGATCGATTCAGTACGTTTAGTAGCAGTCACTTGAATTGTTTCAATGACACGGCCCGTTTCAGTTTCATCTGTGGCTTCTTGCGCCATAGCGAAAGACGAAGTACTTAGGGCAGTTATAATGGCATAACTAAGTTTGTTAATTTTCAATGGTTTCACCTGTGTTAATAACGTTGAACTAGTAATAGTAGAAATAATAGTTAGCACACTAAATATTATATATAGAGCTTAATTACTAAGATTAATTAAAATAATAATTAGTACACTAAATATTAGAAATAAATATATTAGGGGCTAAGATAACACATTAATTGTCCAAATTCCCCGAATTACCAGACTTATTACGTAAGTTATTACTTATATACTGAAACTAATCTCATATTCCCAGAGAATAATCGTGTGTAATTCAATTCAATGTAATATGATTGTAATTCAAATTAATTTAGGAGTAGCAAGTGAATAAAGATGAACCGGGCAAACTAAATAGTGCGGTATTTTACCCTGCTTCCATCTTAGTCATCAGCTTACTTTTTTTCTCTCTTGCCTTACCGCAAGCCTCAGCAGTGTTTTTTGCTACCTTACAAAGCGCCATTGTCGAGAATTTCAGTTGGTTTTATGTTTTTACTGTTGCCGTCATTCTTGTCTTTACTCTGTATTTAGGTTTTTCGAGATTCAGCGCTGTGAAACTTGGGCCTGATCATGCGACACCTGACTATTCGTATGTAAGTTGGCTATCCATGCTATTTGCAGCAGGCATGGGTATCGGTTTAATGTTTTACGGAGTAGCCGAACCCTTAATGCACTTTTTGGTGCCTCCCACTGCCGACTCAGGCACTGTTGAAGCAGCAAAAGAAGCAATGAAAACGACATTTTTTCATTGGGGTTTGCACGCTTGGGCAATCTACGCGATTGTTGCGTTAACCCTCGCGTATTTTAGTTTCCGTCATGACTTACCACTTACATTACGTTCTGCTTTATACCCCTTAATTGGTGAAAAAATTTATGGTTGGCGTGGAGACTTAGTCGATATCTTTGCGGTAACTGGTACCTTATTTGGGGTAGCAACATCCCTAGGCCTCGGTGTTTTGCAGATAAGTGCAGGCCTAAATTACTTATTTGATTTCCCCACGACTGCAATAGCGCAGGTGTTTTTAATTGCTGGTATAACGTGTGTCGCGATTGTTTCAGTGGCAAGTGGCTTGGACAGAGGTATTAAGATCCTGTCAGAATTCAATATGATGCTTGCCGTTGGTTTGTTAGTTCTTATCCTAATATTAGGGCCTACTGTATTTTTGCTCAAAGCATTAATGCAAAACACAGGCGCTTATTTATCTGACTTGGTGCGTAACACCTTTAACTTATTCGCCTATCAAAAAACGGAATGGATCGGTGGTTGGACTATATTTTATTGGGGTTGGTGGTTGGCTTGGGCTCCTTTTGTAGGAATATTCATCGCTCGAATTTCGCGTGGACGTACTATTCGAGAGTTCATACTCGGTGTGTTAATTGTTCCCACCGTATTTACGCTTATTTGGATGACAATATTTGGTAATAGCGCGATTGATATGGTGCTTAACCAAGGTAATGAAATGCTGGGAACATTAGCTAGTGACAATACGCCAATAGCGTTATTTTTATTCTTAGAGCAATTTCCATGGTCAAGCTTATTGTCGGTAATCGCAGTATTAATGATAATCGTGTTTTTTGTCACCTCGTGTGACTCAGGTGCGATGGTAATTGATATGCTGTGTAGTCATGGCAACAACAATACACCGTTATGGCAGCGTATATATTGGACTGCTGGTGTGGGCGTTATCGCTGCCGTGTTGCTGCTGTCGGATGGTATTAGTGCATTGCAAACTATGACAATTGCCAGTGCCCTGCCTTTTGCTGTAGTGCTCCTAATTGCTATGTTTGGTTTAATAAAAGCCCTAAGGGTCGAAGCTTTTAAGCAAGATAGCCAGCATTACACCCCGAACGTAATGCAGGGTAACGCCAGTGACCAAAATTGGAAAGAACGTCTAAAAAGCATCGTTGATTTCCCAAATAAGAAACGAGTCACTCAATTTATTAATGAAGTTGGTTTGGCCTCTTTTTTATCAGTAAGAAAAGAGTTAAAAGAATTAGATATAGAAGCCGAGGTAGAACATACGGAAAAGGGAATTACTATTTCTGTTAAGCAAGGTGAGGACCAAGGGTTTAGTTATGCGATCCTTCCTAAATTGCATGCTCAGCCCGACTTTGCAAATGATAGCGACGCTGACCACAATGAAGTTTATTATCGTGCAGAAGTCCATCTTGGTGAAGGCGGCCAAGATTATTGTGTCATGGGCTGGTCAAAAGCAGCTTTAATCAATGATGTTGTTGACCAATACCACAAACACTTGTATTTTCTGCACCTGATGCGATAAGGAAAGTTACACTCAATGATGAAAAAAGATGAAGAATTGCTGGTAGCACTGCGGAAAATCATTCGTGCTATTGGTATGCGGTCACGTCAATTAAGTAAAGAAGTGGGGTTAACCGGCCCACAATTAATGATATTACAGAAGGTGGGTAAACAAGCCGGAGTTATGGTTCGAGAAATAGCCGAAGACATCAACCTTAGTTCAGCTACCGTCACTAATATTCTTGATCGCATGGAATCAAGAAACCTAGTTGAAAGAATAAGAAGTACCACAGACAAACGAAAGGTCGGGGTGTTTTTAACACCCGAGGGTGAAACCGCACTGTCAACGGCTCCGTTGCCGTTACAAGAACACTTTACCAACCGCTTTAAAGCGATGGAAGAATGGGAGCAAAGCCAGATGGTAGCTACGTTGCAACGCATTGCTTTAATGATGGATGCGCAACATGTAGACGCCTCTCCGATACTCGAAGTTGGAAATATTATTGAAAAATATAATGAATCTTAATCACTAGTTTTATAGGTCAAGCTTTCTACTTCGTATTTTACGTTACTATTATTTCATAAGAATCTGCTTAAGCTCATTCATTACTTCCTGCTGAAATGACTCATCGTAGCCAATATAGTTTTTGGCTACGGTACCTTTCATATTCTCAACTTCCACTTTGCCCACCTTGATATGCCCGCTTCTCGATTAGTTGATGAACCCTAATGGCCTTGATCTATATCAATATTACAGTCGTTTTTGTCACACTAGTTGCTTTATCTTGATATAGTTTCGTCATTAATTCGGGCTATTAAAAGGTAATGTTTATGTCTATATTGAATACGCAAACAACGATACCCACACTCAAGAAATCTCCTCAAGATGATCCCACCTGTAGACAAAACACACTGCACCAATTAGCAGAACACCGTCATGATCCGGAGTATATAGCAAATTCATTTAGGTCAGGTGACTATCCGTATAAAACCAAAATTTCTAAGAAAGCCTATGAAATTCGTAAAACAGACCTGCAAATAGAACTGTTAAAAGTGCAGAAATGGGTCAAACAAAGCGGCCAGAAAATTGTCATCTTATTTGAAGGCCGAGACGCCGCTGGCAAGGGAGGAACGATCAAACGTTTCATGGAACATATGAACCCTCGTGGGTGCAGAGTTGTTGCTTTAGAAAAGCCCACCGAGACTGAAAAAGGCCAATGGTATTATCAGCGGTATTTGCAACACCTTCCGACAGAAGGAGAAATAGTCATGTTTGATCGCTCATGGTACAACCGAGCAGGAGTTGAAAGAGTGATGGATTTTTGTGAGCCAAATGAATATTTAGAGTTCATGCGTCAAACACCGGACTTGGAACGTATGCTAGTAAGAAGCGGCATACGCTTATATAAATATTGGTTTTCGGTTACCCAGCCCGAACAAGAAGCACGTTTTGTTAGGCGCGAAACAGACCCATTAAAGCAATGGAAACTAAGCCCTATTGATAAAGAAGCAATGCAGAAATGGGACGAATATACTGAAGCAAAAGAGGCTATGTTCTTTTATACCGACACCGCTGATTCGCCTTGGATAGTAGTCAAGTCTGATGATAAAAAACGTGCTCGACTAAATTGTATGCACCATTTCTTGGCAAGTTTACCCTACCCTAACAAAAACACGCATGTTATTAAAAAGGCTGACCCTTTGATTGTTGGCAACGCTGCTCACGTTATTATTGAAGCCAAGCATATTTTGGGTAAATCGTTGCATCCCCAACATAATGGTCATATCAAAAAACAGAGCAAATAACAGTAGTACTATGTGAAGCGTTGCTGCAAATACTTAATGATTTCAGAAGACTCATACAACCATGTAACTTCCTCGCCTGTTTTTATGCGCAGACAAGGCGATTGGACCTTCCCGCCACCTTGCAACAACTCATCACGATAGGGAGATCTGCCGGATACACTTCGTTTAACAATAGGTAGATTCATTTTATACATTGCGCGGCGAGTTTTAATACAAAAAGGACAGGCAAAAAATTGATAAAGAGTGAGCTCTTTTAGGTCTTTTTCAACTTTAAGTTGTACCTCTTTCGTGCGCTTTAATTTGGGTCCTCGGGTTATAACATCAAAAAAAGCAATGATGCCACCGAGTAAGTTACGAATTAAGGTAATTATGAAGCTCATTTGGACTACTTTACGAGTAAGAGATAAAAGACGCAGGAGTATACCTAAAACCACTTTAAAACTATATACAGGAACAATACTCAACTAAAATTAATTTTCTTTATTGTGTAAAGAATCCTGAATTTTGGCGAATTGTCTTGGCAATTTTATTCACTCTTGCGTAACTTTAGACTGCTTCACTGCTGGCAACTGGCATCAACGGACCAATTGCTTACCCCGCATTGCGGACATAACAGTCGCTAGGATTACAAAACTAAGAGACATCAGTAAAGCTAAAGAAATAGTGCTCATCAAAGCTGGGTTGCTCTGGGCTGTAAAATTAGCGTCACCAATGTAATAGTGGATCATCAAATTTACCAAACTCATGCCAACTAAATTTCCTATGGTGCGCGACAGATTCATAGATGCTGAAGCTACGCCAACCTCTTGTTCTTTTACTGCACCCATTATTGCGCTGTTATTGGGGGTTGAAAACAAACCAAAACCTAAGCCAATTAAGCCTAATGAGCCACCGATATAAAATGCGGTTGTTTGCGTATCTATTTGGATAAGAAACATAAACCCGACAGCCACTATAAAACAGCCCAAAGTGGCAATGATTCTGGGTTGAAAACGGTCAGCTAATTTACCTGCAATTGGGGCTATAATGGCCATACATAATGCCTGCATTAACAATATTTGTCCTGCATATGCAGGGCCAAAACCTTTAATATATTGTAAATACAAACTAAGTAAAAAAATAATCGCAAAGTTACTGCCATACATTAAAAACGAGGTAGTTAACGATAAACTAAACACTCTGCTTTCACGAAACATTTGTACTCGAATCAAGGGTTGTTTATCACGACTTTGATGCACAATAAATCCGACTAAGCTAAGCAAAGAGATAAGCAGAAAACCGATGCCTAACAAACTAGGTAATTTACTTAAACCATAAACTAAAGTGCAGGCAAAAGTAATAAATATACCCGATCCAACCCAATCAAATCGTGAATGATGTTCATTTTTCCACTCCCCATGTAGCTTATATTTCATAAATATTAGCAATGCTATGACTAAGGGAATTTGAAAATAGAAGACGGCACGCCAACCTAACAACTCGGTCAACCAACCGCCCACTGCGGGCGCTAATGTAAGGCCTACATATACGCATGCAGCTAGAAAACCTAAGGCGGCGCCTCTTTTCTTAGAGGGCGTCACTGAGGTAATAATAGCGACCCCTGTACTAAAAATCATTGCGCCAGCAGCACCCTGCATAAAGCGCCAGAACAATATCCAATCAATATTGGTGCCTATTGCGCACATCAGCGCGCTCAGCGCATTGAGTGAAAGCCCCAGAGCATAAATACGCTTTCTGCCAAAGTTGTCTGCAAGTTTGCCAAAAGGCAACATAAAGGCTACGTTGGCTAAAATATATAATGTTGGTAACCACGATACTTTTATTGCATTTGCTTGCAAATCTTCAGCCAAAACAGGAATAGCAACATTCACAGCAGCCATACCCATTGGTGCGATAAGGTAACCTGCGCAAACCGCAATTAGCGCTATGGTAGTAACGGGGAGTTGTGACAATCAATATTCCAAAAAATGATAGGTTTACATAACAATATATATAGTTAAATGACTACGCTTATAGTTGATATTAAGACCTTATGGCTTTGCAATAATAGTCACACTTTCATGTTCTTCTGAATATTCAATAACGATATCACCTAACCTCAGTTGCTCGATAATCTGGTCAACCTTTTCCTGCATACTAATCTCTACTTCGCCATAGTCTGTGCCTTCGCGCAAAACGAAACTTTCAACCAAACTTTGTAATGTTTCATTATCAATCGAGTCAAAGGGTATTATCATGCGTTAATCCCCGTTTTCTTGGTTGTTTCGGTAGCTAAAATTCGTTGATATTGTTCTTCCAAAAATTGAGATATTCGCTCTTGTAACCAAAGCTTAGGGCTAAACGGAGTGCCATGTAAAAACCCGACATGTCCACCGCGTTCGCTTAACTCGTAAGCAACCGTATTAGATAGCTGGTTATCATTTGGTACAACTGCTTCAGTCATAAATGGATCATCTTTGGAATGCAACACTAGCGTATTCGTAGTGATATATTTAAGCATCGGCATTGCACTGCAATGGGCATAGTAATCGTCGGCACCGTCAAACCCATGTAATCGTGAAGTGACATCCTGATCGAACTCTCTAAACGTAGACAAGGTTTTTACTTCACTTTCATTGATATTTAACACGCTCTGCATATCTAAACGCTGCATTTTTGCTAACAAATTGTCTTTCATGCTGTTTAGTAAGTAATACTGATACAAGCGCGAAAACCCACGTTGCATGCGAAGTGCACATTCAGCCAACAGAAGCGGTGCTGAAACAGCGATTGCAGCACAAATTATTTTTTGCCCTGCGGTTTCACTCAATAGTTTCAATAACATGTTGCCGCCCAAAGAATAGCCAATTGCGAATATAGGTAAAGCGGGATAACGCTTCTTAACATGCATTATCGTTTGCATCGGATCGGCGGTTTCACCTGAGTGGTAAGCCCGAGGTGTCATATTTACTTCATGACTGCAGCCTCTAAAATGCATTAGAGCTACAATAAAACCGTCATCTTTTAAGCGTTTTATAAGGTGTCTTGCATAATGCGAATTGACCGAGCCTTCAAGACCGTGAAATATAACGACGACCCCTTTGGCATTTTTTGTCAGGATATTATCCGGCATACACCAAGCTATATCGAGAAAATCGCCATCGGGAGTACTAATCCGTTCATTAGCTGTATTCAATTCAGGCTTTTTAATCATATACCGAGGCCAAATAGTTTGTACGTGCGCATTGCGAGCCCAACTAGGGGCACTAAACGTGGACGATACTACCTTACCGAATTTACTATTAAACATGCGTCGCTAATACCCTGATAAACTGTTGTTGCCCAGCTATATTATGATGTTGAGCAGCAATGCTACTGGTTCGTTTTTGTGCCCAATTATCTCGTTACTAACATCAATAAATTTGTATAGTCTGCAGATTCACATTATAAAATGAAAGCCGATGGACTTGGTTTCATTATTGGCATATGTTTTGTAATGAATACGGTAGAGTATTACATATTTAATTAGTCTACAAACTTGCTTCAAAGTCTGCGCAAGCTGCTTCTAATTGTTCTTGCGCTTCAAGCCATAGCATCTCAATTTCTTCTAATTGGGCTTTACAACTTGCTTGTGCACTTAATACTTGATTAAGCCTTTTTTTGTTTTCTGCAGAATACAAACTGGTGTCACTTAATTCCATTTCTAGTTTCGCCAATTGTTGATTATTCGGTTCCATTCGCTTCTCTTCGATGCTAATCATGTAACGCCACTTTTTGGTTGTTTTAGGATATTGGGCTTCCATTCGCTTGCGTGTTTTCTTATCGACATCACTACCAATTTTTTGTGCTGTAGTGTCTGAATTTTGATCTAGATATGTCCCGGCATTAAGCACCGGGGCTGCGCTAAGTTTATCTGCAGTTTTGTTGTTGCTCGCAGCACTAAACAACCATTTTTTATAATCATCCAGATCACCGTCAAATACGTTCACACCGCCTGCATCTACCAGATAAAATTCATCACATACCGTTGATAATAAAAACCTGTCATGCGACACCAAGACCATTGCTCCTTCAAAAGCTTGCAAAGCAAAGGTTAGCGCATGACGCATTTCCATATCTAAGTGGTTAGTTGGCTCATCAAGTAACAATAAATTTGGTTTTTGAAACACAACAAGAGCTAATACGAGCCTCGCTTTTTCGCCACCTGACATCGGTGCAACTGCTTTTAATGCCTCATTACCATGAAACCCAAAACCACCTAAGTAATCTCTAATTTGTTGCTCGGTTTGGGTTTTATCTAACCTAAAAACATGGTCGAAGGCTGAACTTTCTAGGTGCAATAACTCAACCTGATGCTGAGCAAAATAACCGATAGTTAAGCCAGCAGAGGTAGCATATTCGCCGCACAACGGTGGCAGCTCCTCAGCTAATAATTTGATAAAAGTCGACTTACCTGCGCCGTTTTTACCCAATAGACCGATTCGGCTGCCGGGCACCAAATTCATTTTTACTTGCTTAAGAATGATATTGTCAGCATATCCCACCTGCACTTCCTCCATTCGCACGAGAGGGTTAGGCAATTTTTCAGGTGGCTTAAATGAAAATTGAAATCCAGATATTTGGTGTACAGGCAAGATATCCTGCATCTTTTCGAGTTGCTTTACGCGGCTTTGGGCTTGTTTTGCTTTACTTGCTTTTGCCTTAAAACGAGTAATAAAAGAGTTTAGGTGTGCTTTTTTACGCTCTTGCTTTTCATACTCACTAGCTTGCAAACGCATACGCTCGGCGCGTTGGTGCTCATAACTTGAATAGTTTCCGGAGTAGCTGATGAGGTTTTGTTGTTCAAAACTAACAATGTTATTTACACAAGCATCTATAAATGATTTGTCGTGCGAAATAAGTAGTAGCGTGCCTTTGTATCGCTGGATCCACGTTTCTAGCCAAATCACGGCATCTAGGTCAAGATGGTTAGTCGGCTCATCCAACAATAGTAAATCAGAATCACATAACAAGGCCTGAGCCAAGTTTAAACGCATTCTCCAACCACCTGAAAAGCTGCTCACCGGCAAAGATAGTTGTTCGTTTTTAAAGCCTAGTCCAGACAAAATAGTAGCCGCTCTAGCCTCAACATCATAAGCCCCAGTCTGTGCGAGCAAATCATGTAGATGACCTATTTTGTCACCGTCATGTGCAATTTCTGCTTTAATTAAGTCTGCCTGTAATTGGCGTAATCTTGCATCACCATCAATCGCATAATCAATTGCAGAACGTTCGGTACCTGGTGTTTCTTGTGCAACCGACACAATGTGCCAGCCTTTAGGTACTAAGCATTCTCCCATATCTGGTTGTATTTCACCGCGAAGCAAACCAAATAGAGTTGATTTCCCACAGCCATTAGGACCAATAACAGCCGCTTTGTGGCCAGGATAGATTTCAACATTGGCTTGTTTAATTAGTTCTTTGATACCGCGTTGTAGCGACAAATTTTGTATTTGAATCATTTGTTAGTTATAGCTTCTTAACGAATTATGCAGGAAGGCCTGTAACATAGGATAACATCCAACAGTCTGGGTCAAAAGAATAAAAAAGAGGCTACCGTCTTTTGCTTCGCGTTTGCATTCAAACGACTTTTCCCAAAACTAAATTAAGAATTTTTTGCACTTCTATCCAGACAAGAGCGTACAATACGCAAAACAAGCTAATACTAGACAGGGTTTATGAGTAACAAAAACCGTAAAAGATTCATTGCTGGTGCAACTTGCCCGTCATGCAAAAAAATCGATTCACTGATGTTATATTTCGAAAATAATGTTGAAAAATTGGCGTGTGTTAAATGCGATTATAAAGAAACTCAAACTGATCCAAAAGTTGCTTCTGCAACACGTGCATCTGAAAGTGTCATTGGCGTTTTTAAACCTTAGGAATATGAGGTTTACCCATTTACACCGCACATAGTTGATTCAAGTTGCATTAAGCCTAGGGCTGTCTATAGCAAGCGTTTCAAATGCATTTAATCGACCGGACCAGTTGTCTGCCACAACAAGCGAGCGCATCTTGGCGGAATCAGCAAAGTATCGAGAAAGGGCGCGTTGCTGCAACATTGTTACTCAACTCAATAGAAAGTAAATCCAAGCCTGAGCATTTAGAACTGGATACACGATTGCTGGTTAGAGGTAGCTGTCCTGAGTAGGGAATCCTTAATCGTTCGTCACTTCAGATAATCTATTAGTTTAATAAGGCATATTATGATCCCATGGGTTCAATTAGGCAAAGCACAAATTCCAAATAATGGCGGCGTATTAACTTTTTCTCAGCGTGATGCAGAGTTTTCTATTCGTCTGTCAGGTATCCGTGGTGAATTGATGAACAGTCGCGTTTATAATTCAGAGAAAGAACTTTCTCAGATGGGTTGTGCGCACATAACGTCGACAACTACTGCGCACGTATTGGTCGGCGGCTTAGGTATGGGATTCACGCTATCAGAAGCCCTTCGGATGGTTAGTAACAAGTCTCAAGTGACGGTAGCAGAATTAATTCCTGAGGTTGTTGAATGGAATAGGGGCCCATTGGGCAAATGCGCCAATGATCCACTGCATGATCCGCGCACAAAAATCCATATGGGGGATGTAAGAGAATTACTTGCAACTCATCAGCCTACATTCGATGCAATATTGTTGGATGTCGATAATGGACCGGAGGGTTTAACGCATTCTGACAATAACTGGATATATTCTTTAGAGGGCCTAAAAGACATTTATAAAGTGTTGCGACCTAAAGGTATGCTAGCAATATGGTCAGCAGGGCCAGACTATTTATTTACTAAGCGCCTGCAAAAAGCGGGATATGACGTGAGCACTCGGATTGCAAGAGCCCGCAAAGGAAAAGGGAGTAAACACACCATTTTTCTTGCAAGAAAACGCTAAATCCAGTGATCGTGGTATCAACTTATAAAGCGCAAAGGTTACAACTTGCTATTTTAGCATCTACCCTCAAATAGAGTAGATGAAAAAAACATTCCTAAAAAATAGCCTACTGACAACTGCGTTCGCAGTAGGCGTTGTCTGGTGCATCAAATCGTCTGAATTTATCTTTCATATCGATTTTTCTTGGCTGGGTGTTTACCCGCAAACAGTACATGGTTTGTTGGGAATATTAACCGCGCCACTCATTCATGGCTCTCTTGAGCACATATTCAATAACACGCTCCCTATGCTTATATTAGGTACGTTATTACTGTATGGCTATCCCAAAAGTCGGTGGCGAGTTTTAGCAACAGTATGGCTACTGTCTGGTCTTGGTGTCTGGATATTTGGCCGCGAAAGTTATCATATTGGCGCAAGCGGATTAACACATGGTGTGTTCTTTTACTTATTAGTGGTCAGTATTTTCCGCCGTGACAAACGGTCGGTTGCAATTATGATGACCGCATTCTTTTTGTATGGTGGCATGACAATGACTATTTTCCCGAGAGATGAAGGTATATCATTCGAATATCACCTCTTTGGCGCGATTGCTGGAGTCCTGTCAGCTTTTCTGTGGCATTCTCTCGATCCCAAGCCAATAAGAAAAACGTACGATTGGGAAAATCACGCCGAGGCTGACGACCCGATCATTGGTGATGCATGGCAGATGGACGAGCAATATATAGACGCTACTCACCACCAAAATACTCAATCCACTCATGAGGAAAAACAATAATATGGACATAAATAGCTCGCCACCTTTTGAATTACTATTGCGAGTGCGTTATTCAGAGTGTGATGCTCAAGAGGTAGTATTCAATGCACGTTATGCTGATTATGCAGACTTAGCAGCAACGGAATTTATGCGTGAGCTAGTCGGTGGTTATCAAAACTTGATAAGCCAAGGACTCGATAATCAGGTTGTTAATTTAAGTATCCGCTGGCAAAATTCTGCTAAATTTGATGATATACTGTGTTTATCCGTTCACGTTAGCCATGTTGGCAATACCTCTTTTAGCATACAAATAACGATGATTAATTGGCTGACTAAGCAAGCGATAGCATCTGCCGAAATCGTCTATGTGATGATAGATATCGCAAGTTTTACAAAAATAGCCATCGCTCAAGAAATGAGAGATAAGCTATTAAAAGGGGCCAACGGAAAGCGCACAAACATGTCAGGAATTGAAGTTAGTACTCAATAATGAGGTGGTAAGTCATCACCTTCTTCGGTGTCAGTATCTGCAACTTGCATCGTTTTAATTTTATCGACTAAACCTGTTAGCAGATGAGTTTGACGGTCAATCGTATACTGTTGGTTGGTCACTATTTCATTAAGCTGTTCGAAATTATCTTCTTGATAAGCTATTTTAAATTCAAGTTGTTCAATAGCTGCTTTCATTTGCTCAATGCTATCGTCGCCGGTATTTATCACTTTTCTATCCGTCACTTTTTACTCTCTTTCAGTCTATTTGTTATTACTATTTATAAGCCCATTGCTCAAGGTTACCACTGCTCGAAATCGACACAACCTCATCACCGACAAAACCAATTCCGTAAACAACCGCAGATTGCGGTGCTGGCCCGTTCGAAGGTGCAACTCGCCATTCCTTAACCACATTCCCAGTACTAACATCCCACAATGCCAATCTTTTCGCCGGAGAGCCTGTTAGTAAGTACTTCCCATCATTAGAAAATTTTGCACTCGTAAAAACCCATTGTCGTTCGATAAAGTGCAATTGGCTAATGGCCGCGCCTGTTTGCGCATCCCAAATTTGACTATCGTTTTGACTATCGGAGGTAAACAAGAATCGCGCCTGATCATCGATAACAACTTTGGTAACTCGATTGGCATGATTAAAAACGTGAATAATCTGACCACTCTCGGTGCTCCATAAATATGCCTTATAATCATTACTACCCGTTAGTGCGTATTTGCCATTAGGTGAAATGTCCACGCTATTTACTTTTTCTTCATGTCCTAAAAATTCGAGGCTGCGGCCGGTGCTCGGCTCAAAAAACATAACATTGCCATTCGCCTTACCCACCAAAATTCCTCGACCTTGGTTGCTTACAGCAATATCACGAATGGAAGATTCATCCATGCGCCAAAAACCAATAGGGTCTCCGCTAGCCCTATTCCACAATGCAAAATTTTCGCTGTCTGCCGTTACTACATGAGTTTCGTCAGCTGAAATATGGATATTAGCGACAATATTGCGACCTTTCTCTTGATGTCGCCAGCTAAATAAGGTTTTCTTTTGTGTCAATGACCATACTGAAATGTCCGCGTTAACTCTCGAAATAACCACGAAATCACCTGAATTACTGATATCTGCGGCATAAACGCCGCTTTCTGAAAGAGATGATTTAGCATCAGGTTTAGTTTCGGGAATGGAGCAACCTGAGCAAAAAAGCACAAAAAAGGAACAAAAGGGTAAAAAGACTGTCTTATTCATCTAAAAATGGGTTTCGCTTTTAGTTTCACACGTTTATTATTAGCGTAGTATATATTGAATAGCAACTAACAGCATACCGCTGATTATGGAGAAAATAGAATGAAAAAGACTACATTAGCTCTAGCAGTGTTGTCAGCACTGGTTTTGACCGCATGTCAAAAGCAAGAAACGACTGACAAAACAGCCACCACTGAAACTGCAACTGCAACGGAAGTTATCGCTGCAGAGATGGACGCAAAAGAAAGCGTTTACAACACAGAGAAAGAAAATCATTCTTATGCATTAGGTGCAAGTATGGGTTTGTTTGCTCAGAATAGACTCGCACAGCAAAAAGATCTTGGCATCGAATATGACGAAGCGGCCTTAATGGCTGGTTTTAAAGACGGTTTAGCTGACACAACTAAGTATACTGTGGCTGAATTGCAGGAATTTAGCGGTGCTGCTGATGCAGTATTAAAAGCTAAGCAAGATGAAAAATCCATTAATGCTTCTGCTATTAATATTTCAGAAGGTTTAGCTTATTTAACTGAAAATGCTGAAAAAGAGGGGGTTACAACAACTGCTTCTGGTCTTCAATACGAAGTCATTACACAAGGCGATGGCGAAAGCCCAGCGTCACCTAAGACAACAGTAAAAGTACATTACAAAGGTACTCTGCTAGACGGAACGGAATTTGATTCATCTTATAGTCGTGGCGAACCAGCTACTTTTCCACTAGACAGAGTCATTGTGGGTTGGACTGAAGGCGTTCAGCTTATGCAAGAGGGATCAAAATACCGTTTTACAATTCCATCAGAAATGGCATATGGAGAACGTGCAACAGGTAAAATCACACCTAACTCTACGCTTATTTTTGAAGTAGAACTACTTGAAGTTATAGAGCCTGAAGCCGCGACTAACTAGTCAACGCATCTTGTCCAATGCACGAAAATAGGTTGTATTGGACAAGAATTTTAGTAGTTTATAAAAATAGAATTGCGTGACTCATCGCATTGGGCGCTTACTCAAAAGTAAGCCTTTAATGTCACGATAAGTGTGCTTTAGAGGGTTATTTCTAGCCTACCTCGCCTTAACGCTTTTCTGCCAACATAAGCCGCAACTAAGCCAACGCAAGCGATAAGCAGGACGTTGCTAGAAAACGGCAAAAGAATCCAAGCCAACAACGCATAACCAAAACTAAATAAACCGGTAATGAATGTTACAAATCCAATAAACAATACCATCTGCCGCCCCAGTGGAACTTGCTGCATATGATCTCTGTCTCTATGCTGTATGTTCATTAATATTTTGCCTCGTTAATGGCGATCATAAGCAAACGCCCTATTTTACTATTTTCCAGTTCCTTGCCTGTTATTATAATTCATCTTTTTCGTCAATGAGTATTAATTACTATTGATAGAATAATAACAACCAATTCATTGCATTTTTGATAACACGAATAACTATATACTTTAGTTTAGCTTACAAATTTCACTTTTGGTTCAATTTAATTGTATAAATTTTGACCATATAAGTTGCTTTTTAATCTTGAATTTCGAAAAAACTTGAATATCAATAAGCCCTACTTTTAAACTAACTTATTGTTTAATATTTACATTAGAGCGTTTCTTAGAAAGAATTTAGTGAACTAACTAAATAAAGCAATAAAATAGGTATCACTATTCTTTGCTATATATTTTTTAAAACTGATCTCCGTGTAATGATAAGGATACAGTTATTAAAATATATAACGTTATGTTTTATTTAAATAATTTTTTAGACTCGTGTGCAACAAATAATAAATAGCATTATTCACTTACAATGTGAAAACAATATCAGACAACCCTCTGATCGGTATTGATTTTGCTCATAGTATAAACTTTAAGCAGCTGAGACGTAAAATAATAAGAAATAGTAACATTCGCTATGACTCAATAAAGCGGACAAGTACTGTCGGCTTTATTTTATTAATTTCAGTACTTCATCACTATTCACTTTCATCTTTGCTTGACTCAATACCAAAAATGACGAAGATGGTCAGCCCGTTAATCTATAAGTAAGCTTTACTCCATGCTCAATGAAATGCGATATCAATTTTCCTCAGCATCAATTGCCAATCGTTTTTTAAACGAACTAAAGCACTGGTCGAAGGCAGATGTAAAAGCCAAACTCTTTAAAGCCTCAAATTCAGTAACAGTATCGTATGAATATGAAGTGGGTAAATTTGATTACACATGCTCTGATCTTGATGACTTAGCTAGTCAGCATGATGGTACTGAAATTTAGCTGACTAGGTTAAGCACATACAGTAGAAAAAAGGCAGAACTAACATAAATTAGGTTTGCCTTTTTTTTACCTATGCATTAGTTATCGGGTTTTTAGTATTTCCTATAAAGCAACTATATTATAAATTCTCTGCAGAATTTCTGCCGTAAAACGACCTTGATC
>JAWUVZ010000044.1:0-15392 GCA_034112105.1 Glaciecola sp.
CAGTACAAGGCGATGGTTGGTTTTCTGTGCAAACTCCCCAGGGTGAAGAGGCCTATACGCGCAATGGTAGTTTAAGCATGACTGTTGATGGTGCTCTGCAAGACTCCAAAGGCAATTTGGTCATGGGCGAAAACGGACCACTGTTTATGCCCACTCCAGTGAGTAATATCACCGTCGGTAACGATGGCCGTGTGACTGCTCGATTGCAAGGTGCGCCTGCAAATCAAATAGATGAAGTAGGGCGACTGAAACTCGTTAATCCACCCATTGATACCATGAAACGACGTGAAGATGGTTTATTTGATCTGAAGGGTGGCGGTATCGCGCCACAAGATATTGGAGTGGGCGTGGCTTCTGGCATGCTCGAAGGCTCTAACGTTAATGCGGTAGAAGAGATGGTTAGTATGATCAGTTTGCAACGTCATTATGAAATGCAAGTCAAACTGATGAAGAAAGCAGACCAAATGGTCACTAGCTCGAATACCTTACTCAGAATACTTTAATAAATTAGCAAATATGCGAAAGGTTTTTCGCGGAGGTTTTTATGCACCCAGCTCTATGGATAGCAAAAACAGGTTTAGATGCAGCACAAACTGATGTATCTGTTGTTTCGAACAACTTGGCTAACGCTAGCACTATCGGCTTTAAAAAAGACCGTGCCGTTTTTGAAAGTTTGTTATATCAAAATATTAACCAGCCAGGCGGTCGTTCGTCAGCGGATACAGAATTACCCTCCGGCCTAATGTTAGGCGCAGGATCAAAGGTAGTCGCAACGCAAAAAGCACATACCCAAGGGAACTTACTGACAACAGAAAATGCATTAGATCTTTCTATTCAAGGTCGTGGATTTTTTGAAATACAGCAACCTGACGGTAGTTTAGCTTATACACGTAATGGTCAATTTACCCTAAATGATCAGGGAAATATCGTAACGCCTGGGGCCGGTTTTGTGCTGCAGCCTGTTATTACGCTTCCACAAGATGCACAGCAAGTCACTATCTCGCAAGACGGTGAAGTGTCAGCACAACTGCGTGGACAAGCGACTCCACAAGTTTTAGGTCAGCTAAACCTTGCTGACTTTATTAACCCAGTCGGTTTGCAGCCAATAGGCCAAAACCTATATGTTGAAACCGCAGTTTCTGGAGCCCCAGTTCAGGGAGTTCCTGGGCTAGAAGGTTTAGGAACCTTATCTCAAGGCACGCTCGAAACATCTAACGTTAACGTGACCGAAGAGCTGGTAAACCTAATTGAAAGCCAACGTTTGTATGAAATGAACTCAAAAGTAATTTCGTCAGTCGATCAAATGCTCGGTCAAGTTATACAGCAACTTTAGGAATAAACTCATGAGATTATTTTCATCAATCGCACTTTCTTTCATTGCCATCGGCAGCCTAACGGGTTGTGAATCAACGGCAGTAAAGCCTGTTACTGCGAATGATCCATATTACGCGCCAGCAGTGCCGACCATGACGCGAGATGAAATAGTTGAAGATGGCAGCTTGTTCAACAAAGCAATGGCAAATAGTTTGTATTCAGATGTAAAAGCGCGTCGTGTTGGTGACATTATTACCGTGCAATTAAGTGAAAACACGAATGCGTCAAAGTCGGCAGGAACAAGCACAAGCAAAGAATCGACGGTTGATGTAAACCCAATTATTGGTTTAGGTGGTAACGTCATCAACATAGGTAAAGAAAGTATTCAACTGGGCGTAGATTCTAGCAGTGATTTTTCAGGTGATGCACAAGCGAATCAAAGCAATAGTCTCACCGGTAATATTTCAGTGACAGTGGTTGAAGTGCTGCCTAATCAAAATTTAATTATTCGCGGCGAGAAGTGGTTAACCCTTAATAATGGTGACGAATATATTCGTCTCACCGGTGTTATTCGCGCAGCTGATATTTCACCTACTAACCAAATTCAATCAACCAAAATTGCTAATGCTCGCATTCAATATAGTGCCAAAGGCTCATTCTCTCAGTCTCAACAAAAAGGCTGGTTAACTAAATTTTTCTCTTCAACGTGGTGGCCACTCTAGGATTTTATGATGAAGTTATTATCTGTTTTTGTATCTGTTACTGTGATCCTAAGTTTGCTGTTGACGCCATTTAAATTACAGGCTCAACGGATTAAAGATTTAGCAACCATTCAAGGTGTTCGAGCCAACCAACTGGTTGGCTATGGCTTAGTTGTTGGTCTTCCAGGAACGGGCGAAACGAGCCCTTTCACTGAACAAAGTTTTAGAACCATGTTAGCCAGTTTTGGTATTTCACTTGATGCGAATGTGAAGCCTAAAATCAAAAATGTAGCGGCTGTAGTTGTGCATGCAACCCTGCCTGCATTCACAAAACCAGGACAAACGATTGACGTGACTGTGTCGTCGGTTGGTGAAGCGTCTAGTTTGACCGGTGGCACCTTATTAAGAACCTTTTTACGCGGTTTAGATGGCGAAATTTATTCCGTCGCTCAAGGCAGTTTAGTCGTTAGTGGCTTTGGAGCACAGGGTAATGATGGTTCAAGAATTGTGTCTAATACACCGACAGTTGGTCGAATTGCCAACGGGGCGATTGTTGAAAGAGCAATCCCATCTGGTTTGATGCAAAATGATTACCTTACTCTTAATTTAAACACTCCTGATTTCAGCACTGCGCAAGCATTAGCCGACGTTATTAATGGTCGTTTAGGTGCTGACGTATCGAACGGAACAGCAGTAGCAATGCCAATGGATGCTGCATCTGTAAAAGTAATGGCTCCAAGGGACCGAAGTCAGCGAGTTGGTTTTTTAGCCACAATTGAAAACTTTGAATTTCAACCGGCAACCGCTCCGGCAAGAATCGTTATTAATAGCCGAACAGGTACGATTGTTATTGGCCAAGACGTTAAACTTTTACCAGCTGCCATTACGCATGGTGGACTCACAGTGACTATTTCTGAAAACATACAAGTAGCTCAACCCAATGCGCTGGCAAATGGTAATACTGTCATTACGCCACGCTCTATTGTTGATGTACAGCTTGATGATAGCCGCATGTTTTTGTTTGACCCTGGTGTCAGCTTGGAACAATTGGTACGCGCAGTTAATGAAATTGGAGCTGCTCCAGGTGACTTAATGGCAATACTTGAAGCGCTCAGTAAAGCCGGTGCGCTGCAAGGTGAATTGGTGATCATCTAATGGATTTAACTTCTGTAACTAAGTCAAAATTAGAGATGTCGCGCAACTACCACGACATGGGTAGTGTGAACAAATTGCGAGAAGCGGCTCAATCCGGTGACAAAGGCGCTCTGGAAGAAGCGGCTAAGCAATTTGAGGCGATATTTGTACAAATGATGCTTAAGTCTATGCGTAAAGCACAAGATGCGCTTGCAGATAAAGACAGTCCTTTTAATACTGAACAAGTTAAATTTTATCGTGAAATGCATGATAAGCAGATCGCAACGGATCTAAGTGCGAATGGCAGCATTGGGCTTGCGGAAGTCATTATGCAACAAATGAATCCTGGGAATGGTGTCATGCCAGCAGGAGTGGTTCGTTCAGACGGCGATTTATCCTCACTGAATAGACACAATGTTACCGCAATTCAAAATGCACAAAGCAGAGTCTTAGGGAATAACAATGAAAATATCTCGCAAGACAAATCTAAAGGAACTGCTTTTAAGGATACTGCATTTGCATCTCCTCAAGAATTTGTAAAAGTACTGTATCCACACGCCGTAGAAGCAGCAAAAGCCTTGAATTTAGATCCCAAAGCGATGATCGCACAAGCGGCAGTTGAAACAGGCTGGGGTAAAAGTCTCATTCATAAAAAAGACGGTGAAAATAGTCACAATTTGTTTGGTATCAAAGCAGACAGACGGTGGGATGGAGAAAAAGCGACGATCGATACTTTAGAGTTCGTTAATAATGTGCCAGAAAAACAACAGGCTTCATTTAGAAGTTATGGCTCGTTTACCCATTCAATGAATGATTACGTCGACTTTATTAAGTCAAACCCGCGTTACGAACAAGCTATTCAAAAAACTGAAACACCCAAAGACTATTTTACTGCATTACAGGACGCTGGTTACGCAACCGATCCGCAATATGCTGACAAAGTGATGTCGGTACTCAATGGCACTATTTTGGGTGAGTTAATACCATGATCAAAACAGCAGACTTATTTTCAATTGCTAAAACCGGCGTTAATGCAAGTAATCGTTTGCTAAACACAACCAGTAATAACATTGCCAATATCAATACCGAGGGCTATGTTCGCGAACGCACTGAATTCAAAACAATGTCCACCGGCGGTGTTAACCAAGGATTTACTGACCGTGTGCTGAGCCAATTTGCCATGAATCAGTTACGCCGAGATACAACCAGTGTCGGTGAAGCACAAGCTTTCTATGACGGTGCACGAACACTTGATAATGCGTTAGCGAGTGAAGCTAATTCGGTTTCTGGTGCTATTACCCGGTTTTTCGCTTCCATTCAAACCGCAGCAGATGACCCCACAAATATAACGTCTCGAAGCGCAGTATTAGGTCAAGCACAAGGTTTAGTTAATCGGGTTAATACGCTTGGCGACTTTATCTCGGTAAAAGAACGAGAAGTTGAGCAGCAAATTGAAGACGGCGTCAACACAGCAAATTCGTTGATTAAACAAATTGGTAACTTAAACAAAGCAATTCAAATTGTTGGTAACTCTAGTGATGTGGATACGCCCTCAGCGTTAATGAACGAGAGAGATCTAGCGATTCGTAAATTAGCTGAATATATGTCAGTTGAAACACGCCCAAGCCCAAATAGCGGCTTAGGATTAGTCGTTAATTTAACTTCGGGCGAATCGCTAGTATTAGCTGATGGCACGTTTAACGTACTTGCAACCGGCGGCGAGCCCGATTTTACAAATACTCAACTTAGGTTGTCTACAAACTACGCACCGCCCAAATCAAATACGACATTAAATGTTGAAGAGCAGAAGTTGGGCGGCACCTTAGGTGGCTTATTTCGATATCGTGAAGAAATTTTAGAACCTTCACAACGCGATTTAGGAAAATTATCAGTTGCACTGGCAGACACCTTCAATACCCAAAACCGACAAGGCATGGATCTTGATCAACAATTGGGCGGTGATATTTTTGAAATACCTGATTTTAGTGGCATTAACTACCCGGACAACTCCGATTTAAGTTTAGGTATTAAAGGCCGTTTCACCCCAGGTGCAGGGGGAGATATCACCAATACGGATTATCGAGTTGAAGTGTTAAGCAGCCCAACGGGCTTACCTCCAACATTTGATTTGCAGGTGTCAGCAATAAATAGCGACGGCACGCCACAGCTTGATGAAACCGGCAATCCAATTATCCAACTAACCACCGTTACCGCTGAGCAAGGTACTTATAATAAAATCATGGGTGGTATTGAAATTGAGTTTTCCAGCGGCGCAAGTTATGGGGTGGGTGATGAGTTTTTGTTTCAACCATTACGAAATGCAGCAAATAATTTAGAGCTAGCCACGACCAGAGGTGAAGATTTAGCTTTTGCTAAGCCGCTGAGAGTTGACACTAATTCCGCCAATTTAGGCGATGCAACCATTGGTTCCGTAACGGTCAGCAATACCAATATTGATAATACATTGTCCAATTCGCAAGCTTCTGGTTTTAATGGTTTAGGAAATATACAAAGTGCATCAGAGCTGCCTACAAGCGTTGGCGCTCCAGCCGCTGTTTTGTTCACCAGTGCTTCTGAATTTCAAGTATTAGATAACGCAGTTCCCCCCAATATTATTACTACCGTGACAGGTGTAACCGATTTAAACAATTTATTGCAGCAAGCTAAAGACAACGGATCATCGCCACCTTGGCCTGCCGACTTTGCTGCGCTTGACGATTATCCAGGATACGATTTTAGCTTGGAAGGTATTCCCCAAGCGGGTGATTCGTTTGATATTAGTTTCAATACTAACGGCATAGCTGATAACCGAAACGCGGTTGACCTTGCCGGTTTACAGCAAGATGATGCTGTGCGTCAAAGTACTGGTAGTAATGGTAACAAAGCCACGTTCAATGAAGCATATGCGAATATTGTCGGCAGCGTTGGTGCGTTAACGGCGAACGGACAAATTGAATTAGCAGCATCACAAATATTAAAAAACCAGTCTGCAGACTGGTTTGAATCTACTTCTGGGGTTAGTTTAGATGAAGAAGCTGCAAACCTTATTCAGTTTCAACAATCATATGCAGCAGCAGCTAGAATATTGAGTACAGCACAAGAGTTGTTCGACACCATATTGAATGCAGTAAGGTAATAAATTATGCGAGTAACAACAAATTTAATCTACAATCAAAACTTAAGAAGTATTGATACAAACCAAGGCAATTTGGTTGATATTCAGCAACAACTGGCAACGGGTAAAAAATTACTCCGCCCTAGTGATGACCCTGTAGGTGCAGCTCAAGTTATTCTTTTGACCGAGGAATTAGATAAAATCACTCAATATCAACGCAATAATGATTTGACGTCCAACGCACTTGAACAACAAGAAACGGCGCTTAGCAGTATCAATGATGTGATCAATAGGGCACGCGTCCTCGCTGTACAATCGGGCAATGGTATTTTAGTGGCACAAGATAGAAACGCCATTGGCGCTGAAATTGAACAAATTCGTAACCAAGTTTTAGGCTTAATGAACACTCGCAACGCTAGCGGTGAATATATATTTTCTGGCTATCAATCATCAAGTCAAGCCTTTGAATTTAATCCAAGTGCTACGGGCGAAAAAGTGTCGTTTTTAGGTGATGATGGCGAGAACCACATACAAATTTCAGATAACGTAAAAATTCAACGTTCGTCGTCTGGAAAATCTATTTTTCAAGAGGTATTTGCGCGCTTAAATTTTGATGTAACTGCACAAAGTGCTGGTGTTTCAGTTGAAACAGCAAATATAGATGAGCAAGGCACTTTTGATAGCTTTCATAAGCAGAATTTTGATCCTGTGAATGCGGCGAATAATCAATATCGCTTCGAAATACTGGCGGGTGATCAAATATCAGTCACTAATGTTGGAACTGGGAATGTTGTGTCTACCCAACCTTTTGAGTCAGGAGAGCCACTCCGATTTGCGGGTATGGAACTGAATTTTACTGGTACTGTTGGCGATTCCTTGGACATTAATTTAAACAGGCCAGAAAAGAAAAATTTAGCAGAAACGTTGAATGATATGTTTATTGCATTAACCTCAGATTCGATCTCCGAAGCTGATTTTGTTAAGAGCATAGACAATACGCTGGTGGGTTTAGATAACGGTTTGGAAAAACTGTCGCTGGAAGTATCTTCTATTGGCGCGCGATTGAATATCGCTCAGTCGGTAAAAGACGCAAATTTAGATAGTGAAATCTATTTACAGTCCGCACGTTCTAGTATTGAAGATGTGGACTACGCGAAGGCTTCTACTGAATTTGCCAAGCAAGAAACAGCGCTTCAAGCAGCGTTTCAGTCATTTCCTAGAGTCGCTAATTTGTCACTCTTTAATTATATCAGCTAGCGTAACCTGGATTAACGCGATCTAATTTACGCAAAATACCAGGCCAGGCTAACGAACCACCAGCAGAGCGAGTGACTTGTTTAGCTTGAGCTTGTATTCCCGCTAAAATTTGATCTGGAATTTTAATCATCGCTTGTCCAGTAGATTGTGCTTTTAATTGAATTTCACATGCACGTTGTAGCAAAAACATCGCTGTAAACGCGTCCGACACAGACGAGCCACAGGTCAGCAAACCATGGTTGCGCAAAATCATAAACGAAGTAGTGCCTAAATCGGCGACCAGACGCACCTTTTCTTCTGGGTTTAACGCCACGCCCTCATAATCATGATACGACAATGACGATAATGCAAAGAGTGATTGTTGACTATAAGCTTGCAGTCCATCTTTGAGAGTTGATACAGCGATACCTTCAATCGTATGTAAATGCATCACACATTTCGCGTCATCGCGAGCCTCATGTACTGCGCTATGAATAATAAAGCCTGCGGGGTTAGTCTCGTAATCTGATGGCATGACCTTGGCGCCATTAATATCCACCTTGACTAAACTAGATGCAGTTACTTCGTCGAACATCATGCCATAAGGATTAATTAAAAAGTGATGTTCAGGGCCAGGAACACGAGCTGAAATATGTGTAAAAACTAAATCGTCCCAACCGTAATAAGCGACGATCCGATATGCCGCTGCTAAGTCGACGCGAGCTTGCCACTCTTCTGCACTTACACTTTGTTTTACTAAGCTCATTTTTTAATGCCTTTTATTATCAAACTAGGCCTGCTTTGCAGTAGTTTTAACTTTTACATCTATATTCGTATCCTCACTCTATTTGTCAATCATGTCAACGCATCGGAGATACATTGTTGTTAGTAAAAAAATAACAGTAGGGCTTAAACACAGATTAGCAAAACGTTTAATGATGTTGTCAGGAGGCAGGACTGGGGCAGTTAACCGTCAATTTAATGACGAGGTGATAGCGCAAGGTAACAAAGTTTTGATTGAAGCATTCTGTCTATATCTTTTACACATTATAGGGACAATGCGAGACGCTAATATTCATGTGTTTGTTATGTGTAAAGAATAAGCTATCTAGCTAGGTAACATAGGGTAGGTGTGTACCAATCGTCAAAACGCATTAACTTAGAAATTGGTGCCCTCATATATTTACATATTAAAAAGCCAGCGTTAGCTGGCTTTTATTGACGTCGTTACAAACGTATTTAAACGTTTAAATACGGATTTTAGTAGTTTACAGTGACAGCGTAGTTTCCGCTATATGTTGCGTCTGCGGGGCTGACAACTGAATCAAATTGGTAAACCAGAGTGCCGCCGAAAGAAAGACCTACTGCGCCAGTGCCGTCAGTACGAAGGTTTGGAGATCCGCTAGTGTAAGCTACGCCATTTGAAGTACCTCCTTCAATGCGAGTATCCGTTTCGTTTACAAACATAACGAACTTATCACTTGTGCCAGCGCCTGCTGTTGTTAGGTCTACTTCGTTAATACCTTCAAATGCCAACACCTCTGCTGCACCGTCAAAACCGAGTGGAGTTGTTGAATCTAGTAAAACAGTTAGATTTGTAAATGGTGCTGCATTCGTTACGTCGATGCGTCCTGGTGTACCCGAAGTAATAACGGTCAATGAACCATTCGCTGCTGCGTCGCCGCCTTGCCCTGTTTGGGTGCCATCTACGTTTAAAGTAGTTCGGCTTGGCGTTGCTACGTTGTGAACACCAGTCTGAGATACTCTCAACACACCAAAGTCAATCGGCGTTGTAGAGGTTAAAGTAAATGCGTTTTGCACTGTTACGGTAGCTGAACCATTAGTGATTTCAGCATTTACTGCAGCGCTGCTTGCAAGTAAGACTGCAGAAATTGCTAGCCCAGTAGTTATTTGATTGCGTTTGAACATAAATGTTCTCCAAATGTTAAATATACCAATGACAAAGTTACGTAATAATTCGCTTGCTCTGTCTTACCTCAAGCGGCGTAATTACCACTCGAATAAGGCGTTTTGTTGCCCATATAAAGCGTATCGACTTAATAAAATAATCCTTTAGAAGTTAATTTTATTTAATTTGTAGACTCGCTTCAACATAAAGAGTATCGACGCTTTCTCGTTTTCCTTTATACACAATCTTCAATTGTCCTGCTTGTATTGCAACAGGCTCTGTCCACACTACATCAGCTTTTACTAAGTTACTTTCATGATACACCGATACATTGTTGGTATAACCGACGGGAACAAACTCACTGCCACCCTCAGCCTTAAACAGGAGTGTTATATCGCCAAAGGTAAAGCCAGGGGATGTTTTATTTAAAACGAATGTCAGAGTAGCATTAGTGCTGGAGTCTATATTTTTTCTAAATGCTAAGTTACTAATAGCAATATTTTGCGCGGATGAATCATTCTTTATCATAACGGGAATACTATAGTTCAAAAATAAATTGAGCTTTATTTGCGTGCCATTTGCGTTAGTGCTTTCGTCATTTGAGTCGTCTTGCATCACCGCATTAGGTATTACCGTAAATTTCAGGTGAGATCTGTAATCTTTATCTTGGCTATTTGACGTTCTTCTGAGCATCAATTTTATGCGCTGATTTTCACCGGGCTGCAATGTCAGCCTCCTTGGGGTAAATCTGATAAAGTCCGAGGCTCGCGCAAATGCTTTTGCTTCGTTATCATCAAGTTTTGCATAAGCTAAATTATCAAGTTGTTTCATTTCAAGCCATGCTAAAGCATAAGTTCGTGGCTCACTGGCGGTATTAACTAAAATAACTTCTTGCACTCTATCTCGTTCACTAAATACAATTCTAGTGGGTGTAATCAAAAGATCCGCATGGCCTTGATAGCTCATAAAAATCAATATTACAGCAATCACACAAGTATGAAATTTCATCGTTATTTACTCCTAATTAAATGAGGTTTAAAGGTTAAAGATTAATAGTAATTTGGATAACCGCAGTATAATCCGCGTCGGTAAATCGGATCCCACCAGAACCTGAGGTCGTAATTTTGCCGCCTACACTCAATAAAGCAACCCCGTTATTATCTGTAATAACGGGGTTGCCTGAGGTTACTAATGAAAAATTAAAGGTTTCCTCACTTGCGACAGATGGGATCATGTTGGAGTTTAAAGATGCGACGTCAACACTTATGTTTCTATTTGCCGGTAAATCGCTCAGCTCATAAACCGCGTGGTTACCTGGTGATATTATTACAATACCGCCAACCACCTGAACATTTCCTGCAGGATCAATAGTTATAGTCGAAGCAAAAGTGTTCTTGGTGACTACTATTGTGCCAAAGTTCAAACTTTGCAGCGGAGTTATAGTCGCATTGACTAAACCCGCAAAAACGACACTCCCGAGGCATACTATTTGTGTTAGCCAGTTCTTACTTTTCAAAGTACCTCACCTTTATTTTTTGTAACGCCGCAGTAACTTGCATATTTTTTAACTTTATTACAAGCTGCGGTCGCGTCCAATTTAGAATGAAAAGAGCCGATACGAGCACTGAAGAAAGTTTGACCATCTACATAAACGGTGGCAATAAATCCCTCCCTTTGGCAAGTGTAGTTCTGATTTACTTTGTCGATTAAATCTCTTAATAATGTTTTGGCCGATGTTTTATTTTTAAACGATGCTACGTGCATAGCGTAGCCTTGTCCTTGAGTAATTGAATCGCACGCTTGAATATTATTTAAATTGTTAGATGAATTGGCCTGCGATGTCGAAAATTTGTTATTGCTACTATCCATTGAGCCTGCTGGTAAATTAGTGAATTTATTTGCAGCTAGAGTGTCGACATTTAATAAAGGCGTCGCGCTTCTTACTACAACGTCACTGAATTTTTCTTGTGAGCCCTTAGATGTTCTTGCAGAAAACTTATCCTCACCTATTCCTGCGTTTAAGAATAAAGCAGGTGTTAGTGGTTTGTCTTTAGAGAATGATGGTTTGTTATTTGATGGATTATTATTTAAAAATGCCGTTTCTGCGCTATTTCTACCTGTAAATACCGCAGGCTCTAAATTAACTTGTTGCATTGTATCCAAAAATTCACTGAAGTCCGATTCTAAAGCAAGTAGACGGTTTATTGACGGCTTTAGCTCAGCAAGTTCTTTCTTTAACGCTATCAATTCAGTATCCCTTGTTTTTGATTCCAATAAATCTCTATTCTCTATAACCTTGAGTTCTGAAATTTCAAAACTCTCTGCACTACTTCCAAGTGAGTAACAGCCTTGCACACCAACTACGATAGGTATGAGTATAAGCAACTTTATATGCATAAAAAGGAATATAGATTTTTGGCGGCTTAGATTTTTCATAATTAACTCTCAAGAAATTTAGGACAATATGGAGACTGAATAATTGATGTTTTGCAATTTTTGCGCCAAGTTAAATTAATTTTAATTAAGTGAAATCTTAATAGGCTCGCAGTTGATATTATTTAAACGCATTGCTTCACAAATGAATTCTATATTTTCTACGTTGCTGTCAGATGCTGTAAAAAAAGAATAATGCGGACTTTTTGCACCTTTATATGCGTATACTTCTGCGTCAACATATTTAAGTTTTTGTCTCATGTTGACTAGGGCAAGCGGAACTAAGCGTTCGTTCTTAATAGTGGAAATTTGGCTGATATAAACTTCCTGGTATTGTTTTACGTTTGCTTTGATGTCAAATGTAATTATGTCAGGAAGTGTGGGTACAATAATTCTATGACTATCAATTGCCTCTAAATCAAAGCGTTCTGAGCTTTCTTTTTTAACCATTATCTTGTATTTACCTGGCATTATATCGAGAAAAGAGTAAAAGCCATCATATTCTGATTTAGTTGAGCCGATCATTCTGCCGTTGGCGTCAATTAAAACTAACTCTATATTGCTGCCTGTCTTAACTTCTTCATTTTGGATTAATTCAATGATACCGTTTATTTCTGATGCCGGCACAACAGGGTAGTCAAGAAAGTCAGCAAGCCCAGAGCGGCTAGTAATCGATACTCCTTCTAAGCGCGGACGCATGAATGAGTCTGGCAAGGTGTCTCGGTTTATGACGATATCAGAGGTTTGCAAATTGGTTAGTCTAGATAGAAGAGCTACGCCTGATTGGTCAGTAATAGCTGATTTGAAAAACTGAAGCGCTTTAACCTCAACATCAGGTAATAAAACGTCATCAGCATCAAAAACTGAGTTTAGATTATTATCAAGAAATACACGTACGGCGAGACTGCCACTGTTTGTTTGCGAATTCGAAGACTGTTCAACACGGTCCAACTTTTGATCTTGGCCTGATAGAGAAAAACTAGCATTAATGCCAACATCTAATCCTCTTGAATCTGAGTTGCCTACTCTTGCTGAAACACGGAATCCATCACCAATATAAGAAAACTGACTAGATACAGTGTCGTTATCATTTACATAGTCTTGGGTGTAAACTAAACTCGCTCTGTATTCTTTATTAATATTCCAATTCACGCTCGCTTGACTAGTTGAGATGCTCTCAGTTTCTTTTGGCGAATATATTATTCCTGCCCTTGCAAACACATTGCCCAAATTTGCTTGCAACGATAAATTACCCACCTGCCTAGTCGTATTGTATCCGTCGTTATTTTCTTCTACTTCAAAAGTATATGTATTAAATAATGAGAATCTGCCGAATCTAAAACCCAATCTATTGCTGTAATAATATGTCCGGGCGTCTTCGTTTTCTCTGTATCCTATTTGCTGGCTTAGTGGGATCCTGAATGAGTCTGCAAAATGTAAATCACCGTCTATTCCTGCGGTTAAAAACACTTCTTTTCTATTAAATACGTCGGTAGCGTCAGATAGGCGAGCCTGAAAACTCAGCGACTGCTGCTTCCATTGTGTGCGAACGTTTGAATAGACGTTTAATAAATTGGAATCGTTTATATCAGCATAAGTGCTAAGTAATACATCATCGAATATCACACTATTGAGCCCTAAATTGAGCACATTATTATTATTATCACCGCCAAATTGACTTCTCAGACCAAAATCTAATGACGTCATGTCTAGAATATAGAACTTTGCCCGACCACTAAAATTATAACCGGGGTCAGATAAATTATTAAAATTGGAATTATCGAACAGAGTATTATTAGTGTCGGTCAATGACACTTCGTATGTGAAATCTTTATTTGAAAAAGTACTTTCGTCTAACAACTTTTCAATCGTTCGCCGCTTAACCTGTCCTTGGGGACCATATAAAACTATTTCAAAATTATTTTGACCAAAAATTAACGGTATATCTAAGAAATTATATCGACCTGTCTGATTATCAAACTCTTGTCTCAGCAATACATTATTTCGATACAGTTCGACATCCCACCCTGTGAGAATATCGCCTTCAATCACAATAATATCAGCATCAAACCTGTTTGATATATCTGTGTTGCCAAGTCTTACTCCCATCGATTCGCTTAAAAACTGTCCTGTGCCCTGTCTAACGTCTCTCACATCACCAACTTCAAACTTGGTTATGCCTGTATTCCCAAACAAATCGCCTTTTACCGATTGTCTAGAAAAATTTAATCGGGAATTTGCTATCTTATTCGTATCATTACCTGAAATTGAAAATTGAGAATGCCATAAGGCTATATCGCGCGCGCCTTGAATAGCATAGCTAGTGACAAAGGATTGTTCTTGATCCCTATAAATAGAACCAAATTGAGCGTCTAAAATCTGAGGTGATAAAAGCTCATAACTGCGAGGTAAATTGACAAAATTTGCTTGCCTTCCCTGATTCGACAAAGAAGCCCCTTTTCTTCGTGTTAATTGCTGCAAAAAAGGTAGGCTGAGTGCTGAAGTTACCTTTACTTGCAATTTTCCATAGTCAACTTGATGATCTATTTGAAAAAATTCAGTGAATATTTCTTGACGAAGAAATAAAGTGTCATTATCAAACATGTATGAATCAGCATGCACTATTATTTTTTTTTCATTCACCATTGCTGTCAATGACTTGTTCGTTTGGTTTGGAGATAGATGGTCAAAGCTAAAGGTGTTTTCTTCTTTAATAAACCATCCTTTATAACGGGAGGTTGTTGGGTCAAACATAATGGGGAAATCAAACACGGTGGTGTAACTTTCAAAATCAAACGCAATACCAGACTCAAGTACTATTGCGTTTACTTGACCAATTTTATATTTATCAACAGTAATAGAAAATACGAGTTCTTCACCCACAAAAAACCGGCCTTCAACAACATTCTTAGACTGTTTAATTTCACTAATTAAATCTTCGAGTTCTTTATCTTGCGCCATAGCGTGGGGACACCCAAACTTAACTAAGATTACAAAAATTAACAACCTATACCAGACCATGCTAACTGAACCCTCGATCTCAAATTATCTATTGATGTAAACGTCAGCAATATATATGCCAAATATGTTTTAGGGCAGCGGGGCAAGTTCAACAATATTTCTTAGGCAACTATAAGTCCCTATTTACCATCAATAGTTAGGCCTATGGTACATGTAATAAGAATATAGTGAGTTTTTCTCTATGCACATTAATAAGACGTATCGTGAAGACCGCCAAAATTCCGATGATTTCAACCGTCATATACGCTCATGGGCGCAAGGGTAAAGATAAAATTTATTATGGTGCTGCTGCTTGCAATCACAATAAATGATTGACGTAAGTTACATTAATCTGAGTTTTCCCCGTTTAGGTGTTTAATAATAACTAATCTATAACCCTGTTTCGTTGAGATCTTTTTTGTCAATAACGGCACCCGGGTAGCCATTATCGTAAGCACTGGGTAATGGTAGTAAAAATGGAAATTGTTGTAGGTTTGGTTTGAACAGACCCGTTTTAAATTCCCCTGTAATGTAATCGCTAATTTCACTA
>JAWUVZ010000045.1:0-10852 GCA_034112105.1 Glaciecola sp.
GGGATATTTCATGCCACGTATCCTGCAACTCTTTACACCATTTTGGATGCAACACGAGAACATTATTGTCCACTAATATTTTGAACATGTGCGTGCGTTTTAGTGTACCAAGCTCGGAAGGTGCTTTACTTTCAATTTCGAAACCACATGCTGAAAAAAATGACATTGACGTTTCACGAGAATTTGTAACAGCTCGTTGCGCACCTAAGTCGCGGGCTACAGCCTCCAATGCACCTAATATAATTTGACCAACACCTTTACGTCGGTATCCTTTATCAACGGCGATGTGTCTAATCTGGGCCTCTTCAGAGGAATTTAAATGTATTCGACCACACGCAACAATCTGGCCTGATGGGCTCAAAACAACCCTATGTTCGCTAACTGTTTCATATTCATCTTTCTCTGAACCTAGAGGAAAACCCCAAGGCTCACGAAGCTCTTGCCATCTAAAATTAAAATAGTCGCTGAGTTCTTGTTCTGATTTAGGTGTTGATATGGTAAACAATAGCTAACCTCGTTTCATTCTTGAGCGGTGACTTTGTATTTTATTAATCACATAGTGTAACTTGAATAGTGTAGCTCGAATAGTGTAGCTCGAATAGCGCAAAGGTAACTAGTCGCCAATAGAATGTAAGCTTGTATAAAAAAGGTAACAATGGCGTCTAGTTTAGGTTTCTATCCAAAACGTCACAGGACCATCATTGACTAGTTTTACAGCCATGTCTGCACCGAAAACGCCGCTTTGGCATTCACTGAATTCAGTCGCAACATGCTTAATGAAAGCGTTATAGATAAACTCTCCATGGGCTGGTGTCGCCCCTTTCGAAAAGCCAGGTCGGTTACCTTTTGTTGTATCTGCGACTAATGTAAATTGGGATACTACCAATAGCTCGCCGTTGATATCCGAAAGACTCTTATTCATTTTGCCATCGGTATCAGTAAATATCCTAAGATTAAAAACCTTGCGAGCCATTTTTTGGATCTGTAACCCACCGTCATCTTTCTCAACGCCAAGTAGAAGTAGAATACCAGAGTCAATGCTAGCTACTGTTTCTTCATTAATGCTAACAGAAGCTGATTGGACGCGCTGCACTACCCCTTTCAAACACGGGTACCTATTTCGAACATATCATTCATTATATTCGTGAGTTCAGTGGCGATACCAAGCTCGGACATGCTGTGACCTGCGTTATTAACGATTTTTAATGTCGATTGAGCTAGTGACTTGTGCAAACTATGGGCTGCTTCTAATTTGCAAACCATGTCATAACGTCCATGAACAATATGACATGGAATATCTTTAATATTCGCAATATTGTCCATTATATAGTTTTCCTCAATAAAACATTTATTGAGGAGATAGTGACATTCTAGCAAGGCCAAGCTCTTTATTTTCTTATCAGTGCTCAAATCACTCATCATTACATTTGGTCCAATAAGCCGCGATATGCAGCCTTCCCAATCAAACCATGATTTTAATGCTGCGGCATTGACGTTGTGATCATTACTTTGGAATAAACTGATAAATTGCTTGCAGACTGCATCGGATGAAGATAAATCAATAATATGTCTTGAAAAATTTTCGTAGGCGTCCGGATATATCTGCGCTGCCCCCCCTGAGGGCAATAGGAACCAGTCTGCGTCTTCTTTACGGGCAAGGAATACACCACGTAAAACCATTGAGATAACAAATTCAGGATATTGAATAGCGTAAATTAATGCCAAAGTCGAGCCCCATGAGCCACCAAAAGCGACCCATTGATGGATGCCCAGATGTTGGCGAACAGCCTCAAAATCCTGAACTAATAACTGTGTAGTATTGTTATCGGTATCCCCAAATGGAGTAGATCGTCCACACCCTCTCTGGTCGACAGCAATAACTCTGTACTTCAGCGGATTAAATGGCCATTGGTAGTTATCACATAAACCAGCCCCAGGACCACCATGCATGTATATTATGGGGATACCTTGTGGATTTCCGCTTTGCTCAACGAACAGTTGATGTCCATCTGAAACAGCGATCGTTTGACAGTGATAAACAGCGTTATCGTGAAACCTTCGGCTCATATCTTGCGATGAATTAAGCACTGCAAAACAGTCTTTTGAAATATGAAAAACGGATTAACATTCGGTGCTCTCTTTTTAATTTTTTATTAAAATGTACACTATTGTTTGAATTCTGGCGAGCTTAAAGTATCATTTTGGCAGGTATTGTTGACAATTTAATAAAGTTTACTTAATTAAAGTTCGTATCAAAGTTGGCTTAGTAACCGCTCAGTTCAATATTTCTTCTCCTATTTGAAGTGATGGGGTCTTTGCAAGTTACGATTTTCATATTAAAGAAAAAGGAAATTTACATGGTCCGTTTAATTTTTTGTATTTGCTTGCTATCCCTATCGGGCTGTCAATCAACCGTAGATAACGCATATTATGGTATGTGGGAGAAACTGGGTGTTGAAAAAAGAGACATATTAGTGGATCGTGTTGAAGACGCTCAAGATTCCCAAAAAGATGCGCAAGAGCAATTTGCGTCAGCCTTAGATGAGTTTAGTGCTCTCATTAACTACGATGGCGGGGAGTTGGAAGATGTCTACACCAATTTAAGTGATCAATTAGAGGTTAGTAAAGAAAGTGCCGCCTCAGTAAGTCAACGGATAGATAAAGTAGAAGCGGTGGCTAACGCGTTATTCGTAGAGTGGAAAAACGAAATTGATATGATTTCAAGCGCTAAACTAAAGCGTGACAGCCAACGTAAATTAGCCGAAACTAAACGAAAATATGCCTCTTTGCTGGTTTCAATGAGAAAAGTTGAAAATAGTATGACCCCAGTACTAATTGCTCTACAAGACAATGTGTTAGCGCTCAAGCACAACTTAAATGCAAACGCGATTGGTGCACTTCAAGGCGAATTTAATAGTATCAAACAAGATGTCGGTAGCTTAATAAAAGAAATGAATGCGGCTATTATGCAATCGGATGATTTTATTAAAAGCATAAAAGGCTAGTCAATATTTTTAATAGAGCCCACTTTATGGGCTCATGCGCTTATGCAAGTTAATCTGTAATATAGCGGCAACGTTTCACCAACTACGTATCACTGCGCTTCCACCGCGTCAATATCGAAGCCCATCTTTTGCATAATATCTCTTGCTGATTCCGGTATGCGATTCGGATTGTCTTTTTTCAGATCCGCATCGTAAGGTAATGGTTGGCCTGTAAATGCATGTAAAAATGCTTCACACAACAGTTCTGAATTGGTGGCATGGCGCAGATTGTTAACTTGACGCCTAGTACGTTCATCAGTCAGCACTTTTAATACATTAATGGGAATCGATACAGTGACTTTTTTAACCTGCTCGTTTTTTTTGCCGTGCTCTGCATAAGGGTGTATATATTTACCATTCCACTCAGCCATGAGAATCCTTTTTTTTTTGTTATATCAAAATTCTAACTGGTCTAGCGAAAATATCAATCTAGAAGTGTAAACTTCTTGACGTCTAAGCGGATAAAACGTAATTTAGACGTCTAAACGTCCATGAGTGAGCAGTAAAACAATGGTTTCATATGCCCAAGGCATCGATGCACTAAATCAATCTCTTTCTGAATTACGGGATATTGATGTTTCCTTCGAATTTTTTCCACCAAATTCTGAGGCGATGGAAAATACATTATGGAAATCTGTTGAACGCCTGGCACCGCTAAAACCTAAATATATGTCTGTCACTTACGGAGCGAATAGTGTTGAAAGAGATAGAACCCACGACGTGGTTAAACGAATTTATAAAGAAACAGGTGTGCCAACGGCGCCACATTTGACATGTGTAGATGCAACTCCGGATGAATTAAAGCAAATTGCAAAAGACTATTGGGATTCTGGCATCCGAAGAATTGTGGCTTTGCGTGGTGATCTGCCAAAGGGGGTTGATAAAACCGACATGTATGCCTCGGATCTAGTGAGTTTGTTAAAAGACGTTGCTGATTTCGATATCTCGGTTGCTGCGTATCCGGAAAAACACCCGCAAGCGCCAAACGCACAATTTGATTTGTTGAATCTAAAACGTAAGGCCGAAGCTGGCGCAAATGAAGCGATTACCCAATTTTTCTTTGATACTAGCGTCTTTTTACGTTTCAGGGATAGAGCCGCTGCCGCCGGTATCGATTTAGATATTGTGCCTGGTATATTGCCCGTAACTAATTACCAAACACTCCAACGATTTGCCGGATTCACCAATGTACACGTACCTAATTGGTTACATAAAATGTACGATGGCTTAGAAGCTGACGATCAAGCTACTAGAAACTTGATGGGTGCAAACATCGCTATGGACATGGTAAAAGTGTTGGCAAAAGAGGGAGTTAAGCACTTTCACTTTTATACGTTAAACCGTTGTGAGTTGAGTTATGCCATATGCCATATGCTAGGATTGCGTAGTCAAAAGTAAGCATTCTCGCAAGATAGGTTTAAGTTCGACACTGTTAGAGGTAAACTGTCAGTCTTGTTTAGCATGTTTTGTGTTTCATTTTGAGTGACCAAAATACGCTATTAACAGCAACAAGTGGAGCTTGCTGAGTTGAATCTACCCGATAGTATCGCTAAAAAAATAAGTTATTACCAACCGCTACTCACCGATATTGGTAAGGCTTTTATTGATCATATACGGTCTGAGAGGATCACAGTTTCGGCTGGTCACTTGGCTTACGTATCTTTGCTTTCCCTTGTTCCCGTGATAATGGTTTTTTTCATGATCATGTCAGCCTTTCCAGCCTTTGGTGAAGTGAGAGGGCAACTAGAAAATTTCATATTCAATAACTTTGTGCCCACAGCTGGTGATGTAGTTCAAGATTATATGACTGACTTTGTGGCCAATGCATCTGGTATGGGTGCTGTCAGTATTGTCTCATTATTGGTAGTTGCACTATTATTAATATCCAACATTGATAAAACTTTTAATCATATATGGCGAACCCAAGTCCAACGCCCGATCATTTATACCTTCGCGATTTATTGGATGGTTATCACTTTAGGTCCCTTGCTAATAGGCTCTAGTATAGTGGTGAGTTCATACTTAGCAGGACTTGCCACTTTTGCTGAAGAATATACACCCGGGCTGGGAACATTCTTTCTGAAATTTGTGCCAAGTTTTGCTGCCATTGGTGCGTTTTTAATTCTATACATGATCGTCCCCAATCGACCAGTTAGAGCTAAATATGCCCTGTGTGGAGCAATATTGGCTACGGTATTGTTTGAGTTTTCTAAGAAGGGATTTGCGTTGTATGTTACCAATTTTCCGTCTTATGAGGTTATATACGGTGCTTTGGCAGTCATCCCTATTCTGTTTTTATGGGTTTATTTGAGTTGGGTTGTGGTTCTATTGGGGGCGGTTTTCACATATAGCATCACTGTTACTTGTGATGCTCGTGACGAACTAGCTGAGAAAGAAAGGAATGGCGAGTTAATCTATGATGATGGTGATACCGCTGCCGTGTCACTCGACAAGCCAAAGCACGACGATGCCAAGCAAACCGTATCGTAGGTATCAAATTAGCACTGGGAAGACGCAGCGAGTTTGCTACTATTTGCAAAGCCATGGTTGAACTCAATATAACGTCAGACTTTTTTTACGGTAGACGATTGTTCAGTTGGGTTTGTTGTAAGAGAAGCGAATGAAAATTCTTTTGCACCCAAGAAAATACTTACCAGTATTAATCAGCAAATGAAATCCTTGTGTGAGAACTCATAATAGATAGAGATTATTAATCTATAAAGGCAGTTTCTAAAATATGTTGAGTAAAATTTTTACGTAGGTAAAATCCTCTCGGACGTGTTTTTATTAACTGGCCATCTTCACCGATCGCCTCCGTAACCACTGAACCATTAGCTGCTTTAGGGCGAAGCTGCAAATAACTTCCAACTGTGGCGTCTATGCGCTCAACTTGCCCTAAACTAATCATATCCATCAGCTCTTCCCAATCATGTTGCAATTGCGCGTTTTGTTCGACGGTGGGTCGCCACAAAATTGGATAGCCTACGGTGCGTTCCCCTGGAGGTATTTCTCTCTCTCCTTGCACAGGTAGCCACAAAACACACTGCAATTTATTACGGACATTACAGTTTTTCCAATTAACGCTGGTGTTATTAGTGAGCGGCGCATAACAGACATAGGTAGTTTCAAGTGGCTTGTTTTCATATGACAGAGGTAGTGTTTTCAGTTCAACCCCTAGCTCTGGAAAATCTTGCTCCGGTTTAGATCCGGCACTAGCGCCTAACCAAAGTTCGATTAGTTGTCCTGTCCACCCTTTCTGAGTTTTGAAATTAGCAGGTATCTCAATGTTAGCAGATCTCGCTAAATCACCGAGACTCAAGCCTGCTAGACCTTTTGCTCGTTGCATTAATTCCTCGATCGATGAGGGAGGATTCGGTGGCGTTTGTATTGATTGCATGTAATTTAGGCTTCACTTATTAAATAATTAACGCTATTGCTTTGCATAACTCATAGTTTATGGAAGAATGGACGAATATAAAAGTATAAATGCGCTGGGTAGTCTAAGTGATTGATGCCGAAGGATTCCGCGCGAATGTTGGCATTATTATATGCAATAAAATGGGTCAAGTATTTTGGGCCCGTCGCTATGGTCAACATTCATGGCAATTTCCACAAGGCGGAATTGACCAAGGGGAAACAGCTGAACAGGCAATGTACAGGGAACTTCACGAAGAAGTGGGGTTACTTGAGAAAGACGTAAGTATAGTTGGGGTGACACGCAACTGGCTTCGTTATAAACTGCCTAAACGCCTTGTAAGAAAGGGGTCTAGCCCTGTATGCATTGGCCAAAAACAGAAATGGTTTTTGCTTACGTTAAAGTGTGATGAAAAAGATGTGGATCTTTTACAGTCAGGGCATCCTGAATTTGACGATTGGCGTTGGGTTAGTTACTGGTATCCCATACGCAATGTGGTATCGTTTAAACGCGACGTTTATCGAAAAGTCATGAAAGAGTTTTCGCCGATAGTATTACCTGCGCAAAAAAACCATTCTAATTTGCCTAACAGCAACCGAAAAAATAAACGGCGTCGACCAAGACCGCAAACATAGGGCAAAGGCAGATATTGCTTTAAGTTTGTTGTACTCGTTTTGTTAACTGCAACGGAGCCTAATGCATGCTAACAACCCTGAAAAGAATAGTTCAAGAGATTAACCAAATTCCAGGGTTAGAGTCGGCTCTGGAACGTCTTGCAATGTTGGTCAGAGAAACCATGAAAGTGGATTCATGTTCCATTTATTTGGCTGATTATAAAAACCAAGTGCTTGTATTAAAAGCCACGGACGGGCTTGAAAAAAGCGCGATTAATAAGGTTAAAATAGGTTTCAATGAGGGTCTTATAGGCTTAGTCGGTCAGCGAGAAGAGCCACTTAATATTGAAAATGGACCTCTACACCCGCGTTTTAAACATTATCCTGAAGTTAATGAAGACGCTTTTTTCGCCTTTATCGGTACTCCAATAATCCACCAGCGCAAATTGCTGGGGGTTATCTCGATGCAGCAAAAGTCTATTCGTCGTTTTAGCGAAGACGAAGAAGCTTTCTTAGTGACGCTTGCTACTCAAATCGGATTAGAGATTGCGAACGCCGAAATTCGAGGTGCGCTAGATCTTAACTCTGAAACAACTATTGATACACATAAAAGCATCAGTGGAGTGCCAGGTGCACCAGGTTTAGCTTTAGGGCAAGCTGTGGTGCTCAATATGAAGCACGAACTGAGCCAACTCATGGTCCGCAAAACTACGGACCAAAAAAAAGAAATTGAACGTTACCGACAGGCTGTTGAACTCACAAGAACTCAAGTTGCCAGTTTGTCAGATAATCTTGGCGATAGTCTACCCGAAGACGTGAAAGCCATATTTCAGCTTTATGACCAACTTCTTGATGCTAACAGCCTAGGAAGAGAAGTAGAGCAAAAAATCCGAGAGTATTGGGATGCCGCATCTTCATTAAAATTAGTTGTAGAGGGTTATGCCGCTCGGTTTGCAGCTATGGAAGACCCGTATATGCAAGAAAGAGCAGTTGATATAGTCGACCTGTCTAATCGCATATTGCATAACATCATGAATGGGTCAGGCTCACCAATAAATACTAATCAAACTCTACCAGACAATGCCATTCTCGTTGCTCGCGAAGTGTCAGCACCCATGCTCGCTGAATTTCCTGCTGGTAAATTAAAAGCTATTGTTTCGATTCAAGGCTCTAATAATTCTCATGCAGCAATTTTAGCACGCGCTATGGGGGTTCCTGCTGTCATGGGGTTGGGTGGAGTTCCGCTTAGTTTGTTAAATCATCAAGAACTCTTTGTTGATGGTTACTCAGGTCAGGTTGTTTTGGCGCCCAAGCAACAAGCTCGTGCTGAATTTTTGCAATTAATTGCGGAAGAAGAGGCGCTGAACCAACGTATTGAGAGTGAATCTGACCGACCTGCAAAAAGTGTAGATGGCTGTGAAATGATGCTGTTGGTAAATGTAGGTCTTTCGGCAGATTTAGAAATGGAACAAAACAAACAAGGTGCTGGCGTAGGTCTATACCGTACTGAAATCCCATTTATGTTGAGAGAGCGTTTTCCATCAGAACAGGAGCAATTTGAGCTTTATCATAGTTTGTTAAGTGCGCATCCAAATAAAGAAATGACAATGCGTACATTGGATGTAGGAGGCGATAAGCCTTTGTCATACTTCCCTATATCAGAAGAAAATCCGTTTTTGGGTTGGCGTGGTATTCGGTTGACTTTAGATCATCCAGAAATTTTTTTGATGCAAGTTAGAGCTATGCTAAGAGCTAGTATAGGCTTAACCAACTTGCAGATTTTGTTACCCATGGTGTCTAGTATTAGCGAGATTGACGAAGCAAATAGACTTATAAAACAAGCTTTCTATGAAGTAAAAGAAGAAGCAATAAAAACTAATAAAGTGTTATCCAAACCAGCTATTGGCGTAATGTTAGAAGTTCCGGCGGTGATATTCCAGTTAGAACAGATAGCAAAAAAAGTTGATTTCTTTTCAGTGGGTACAAACGATTTGACTCAATATCTTTTAGCTGTTGACCGTAATAACTCTCGTGTCGCTCAATTATATTCAAGTTATCATCCGTCGGTATTAATCGCACTTAATCAAATTGTGCAAATATCTAACCTTTGCAATATTCCTGTGACAGTTTGTGGCGAGTTGGCCGGCGAGCCTAGCGGGGCTCTGATATTGATGGCAATGGGCTATCGTAAGTTGAGTATGAATGCACATAGTTTGCGTAAGATTAATTGGGTTATTCGCAACGTAGCTATTTCTGAGTTAGAGGCATTGCTATCACAAATATTGTCATGTCCAGGTCCTGAGCAAGTTAAACAAATAGTAGACCAATATCTTGAAATGAGAGGACTAGGTGGACTAGTTAGAGCAGGTTCTTGAGGTTTTTATCATGCATTGCGGTTTTTAAAGAATGAGTGAAATGTAAATGGATCCAAATCTCGACATATTTTTATGGTGCGCAATGTTGGGTTCAATTGTGGGTGTGTTAGCCGGTTTACTTGGTATCGGTGGTGGCCTATTAATCGTTCCGGCGATGGTCTTTTTGTTGCATTTCTTTCTACAAATAGATATTGAAATTGGGATGCCTATTGCGGTGGCAACCTCTTTATCTACGGTCATTATGACAGGCTTATCTTCCGCGCGAATTCACTATAAATTGGGTAACTTAGATCAACGCATTATTACGTATTGCGCTTTTGGTATTGCGATTGGTGCAACCTTGGGCGCGCAGTTTGCTAGTTCTATATCAGGTGTAATACTTCAGCGTATTTTTGCTGTGTTGGTTATTTTAATTGCGCTACAAATGGTGTTTGGCTCTCGAAAAGCTTCACAACATACTATCGGCAAAGCAGGACTGGGCGGTATTGGTGTAGGCACTGGTTTTATTTGTGCGCTGATGGGCATTGGTGGTGGTGCATTGATTGTTCCTGCACTAATGTGGTTTCAGGTTAATATCAGAAAAGCGATAGGTTGTGCCGCCTTTAGCGGTATAGTAGTCGCGACTTTTGGTACATTGAACTTTGTCATTATGGGTTGGAATAACCCTGATTTACCAGAATGGTCGTTGGGTTATGTATATTTGCCTGCAACCTTCGGCATTATCGCAACGTCTATGCTAACGGCTCCAATTGGTGCTAAACTTGGGCAAAATTTAGATACTGCTAAATTGAAGAAAGTGTTCGCTGCTTTCTTAGTATTAGTCAGCATACGCATGATCATAGGAATTGAGTAATACATGACGATCTCAGCACAAAATATCCCTGCGCATTTGGACTTTCCAACAATAAACGCTGTTATTTTCGAAATAGGCCCAATTGCACTGCGCTGGTATGGCGTTATGTATCTAATTGGTTTCTTAGCAGCATTTTGGTTAGCCAATAGGCGTCTGTCTCGAACTGATTGGAGTAAAGAACAGCTCAGCGACTTGCTGTTTTGGGGCTTTATGGGCGTTGTATTGGGTGGTCGTATTGGTTATGTGCTTTTCTACAATTTTAGCGTTTTTCTGGATAACCCATTATATCTGTTCCGTATTTGGGAAGGTGGAATGTCCTTCCATGGAGGCTGTCTAGGCGTTATTGTTGCCGCTTTTATGTTCGCTAGAAAACAAGGCTGGGCATTTTTACGCGTCGGTGATTTTATTGCTCCATTAGTGCCAATTGGTTTGGGAGCAGGACGTATTGGTAATTTTATTAATGGCGAATTATGGGGGCGCACGACTGACGTACCTTGGGCTTTCGTATTTCCTGGTGCTGGTGCGATGCCCCGTCATCCATCACAACTCTA
>JAWUVZ010000046.1:0-49090 GCA_034112105.1 Glaciecola sp.
CCCTTAGCGGTGATTGCTGTGTTTACTGCTCATATGGCACAGTGAAATGTCCGCCGATTCAAGAGGGCAATGCATGTTGCGACGTCTAACTGTTATTAGTGCGCGGGCTTTAGGCTCACTTTAGATAAGATTAAGGCAAGCTCCGCTAATAATGGGGAAATTAAGTTTACTACTGCGGTAAGTTTCATGCTGAGGTAAATCTAATACTTGTGGAGGTCTAACGCTAGCGTAACTAACTGACAGTCAATTAAGTTTTCCTCAACAATTGACTATCGTCAGCCTTGAGTAATAGCTGCTTACTGTCCATTAAGCATTGCTCTGCATAGTCACCAAACCACAACTTTGTTTCATTAAATTGAGAAACAAAAGATGCTTTATCAACGTTCTCGACAAGCTTTAGCGCTTCTCCAAATCGAGCATGAAAACGTTTCAACAGCGCTAAGCTTTCTTCGTTATTAAAAATAATATCTGCATACAATTCAGGTGATTGAGCAAAAAGTCTACCAACCATAGCTAATTCTAAGCGGTAAATTGGCGAACTGAACATCAACAAGGATGCCAAACTGGGATCTTCTTCTTTCAGATGTTGGCCATACACAAAGGTACTGAAATGTCGCATAACTTGAATAAATGCCATTGCGCTGTCGTGTTCTGTGCTAGAGGATTCATGCAGCACTGCACCCCAAGTTCGCATTTGCTCCAGTAGCCATTCGTATTCATCAGCCTGGCGACCGTGGCACACGACAACTACCTGTTTAATCATACCAGGGCTATCAGGGCCGAACATCGGATGCAAGCCAATCACAGGTCCCTCATGCACTTTGAGCATCGCTTGCAATGGCTCATTCTTTACACTGGTAATATCGGCAAGAATACACTGTTTGGGCAAAGCAGATAAAAGTTGAATAACAGAGACGGTTAGCTTTATCGGTACTGCAACAATAACTAAACCTGCTCCGTCAAAAATCTCTTGCGCGCGAACCCAATCATCTTTTTCTAAGGTTGCTACCACATAGTCGCTTTGCTCAAAGAGTTTAACAAACACGCTACCTAATGCACCCGCGCCACCAATAATAACCACTTTATTAATACTTGGGTTGGTACAGCGATAGTTAGCATGTTGGCTGAGGTACGAGTCACGTATGACTCTGCGTAGCACGTCCTCAGCCAAATCAGGCGACAAGCCAATCGATTCGGCTTGTTGGCGCCGCGCCGCAATCATTTCAGATTCTCGACTTGGTACATATATCGGCATACCGGTTTTGCTTTTAACTTGACCCACCTGACTAGTAAGCTCATTTCTGAGCTTTAATAGCTGTATCAGTTGGCTGTCTACATCATCAATGTGCTCACGCAGCCCAGTTAGTGTTTTATCGATTTGCGACATACCCGTTTTATGCATTTAAACGCTTTGTTTTGCGCATTGATAAAACAGTAATTAGCCTATCACGAGTTTGTAAAATCAAATCTTGAGTTTGTTGCCAATTAATACAACCATCCGTAATCGACACGCCATAGTCTAAATCGCTGAGCGTTTTACCCGTTGAACTTTGGTTTCCGGCATTTAAATGGCTTTCCAGCATGATACCAATTATTGATTGATTACCTTCTAAAATTTGATTAACAACATTCTGAGCAACCAAAGGCTGTCTGCGATAATCTTTTGCGCTGTTGGCATGACTGCAATCAACTACAAGGCTTGAGTTAATGCCGGCATCGCTCAACTCGGACTCACAATCAGCCACACAAACTGAATCATAGTTAGGTTGTTTACCACCGCGCAAAATAATATGGCCGTCAGGATTACCTTGAGTTTTTATCACACTCACCTGACCTTGCTTGTTGATACCCATGAATCTGTGCCCTGATGCTGCAGATTGAAGTGCATTAATCGCGATGCTCAGTGAGCCATCCGTTCCGTTTTTAAATCCAACTGGCATTGATAGGCCACTCGCCATCTCTCGGTGCGTTTGCGACTCAGAGGTTCTTGCACCAATTGCAGCCCAACTAAACAATTCGCCTAAGTATTGTGGGCTAATTGGGTCTAATGCCTCAGTTGCGACAGGCAGACCTAATTCAGCTAACCAAATAAGTAACGCTCTTGCTCTGCGCAAACCGGTTTCAATATCAAACGTATCATTCAGATGAGGGTCGTTAATTAAGCCTTTCCAGCCTGTTGTTGTGCGTGGCTTTTCAAAATAAACACGCATAACAATATAAAGAGTATCTTTGGAGGACTCATGCAAGTTTTTTAACTTTAACGCATATTCTTTTGCCGCATCAATGTCATGAATTGAACATGGGCCGCACACGACTAATAAGCGATGATCTTCTCCATGAATAATATCTGAAATAACTTTTCTAGATTCAATAACGCCTTGTAACGCTTTTTCACTTACCGGAAGTTCAATGCTCAGCTCATCAGGAGTGACTAATACTTCTTCCGAAGAAACGTGAATATTATTAAGTGTATCTTTTTGCATTTTTTTACTCTTTATAAGAAAAGGATGAGATGTTAAACGTGAGACGGAAACAGCAAGAGAAGGCATAAAAATATCGATAACTTTACTACCAAACCAAGATGTAAATTTTTGTTTACACTAGAAAATACCGTAAATATAGTGTTGTTTGACTTTTTAACAAACTATCAACGCAGCTTCAAGTTGAATATGAATTAATTTGCAATAATCATAAAAAAACGCTGATTTATGGAATAAATCAGCGTTTTTACCCATTTTAACCTTTTACTTCAATTGCGCCTACTGCTGTTGTGATCATTAGCAAACGCATTTAAAAGGTAATAAGCCTGTGACCATTTTATGTTTGCTGATTAACCCGCAGGATAAATATAACTTGATTGGATACCCAAGGGTATACCAATTGCCCAATACACCAGTAAAAATATCGTCCATGCCACTAAAATGGTAATGCTGAATGGCAGCATTAACGATAATAATGTGCCAATACCTGTCGATTTAACATAACGCTGACAGTAAACCACAACTAATGGAAAGTAAGGCATAAGCGGCGTAATAATATTCGAAGAAGAATCGCCTAAACGATACGCGGCTTGCGTTAAGTCTGGCGAAATTCCCAGTTGCATGAGCATAGGCACGAAAATCGGTCCTAATAATGCCCATTTAGCTGATGAGGAACCAACGAATAAATTCACAAAAGCGGTTAATAATATAATTCCTACAATGGTTATCATTGGCGGTAGTGACATTCCTTTAAGAAACTCAGCGCCATTGATAGCCATTAACGCGCCAAGGTTTGACTTGCCAAAAGCATCAATAAATAACGCACAGAAAAACGCCATGACAATATAGTAACTCATTCCCTGCATCGCCTTAGTCATGCTATCAATCATATCTTTAGTGGTAGTATACGTGCCTGACATAAAGCCATAGACCACACCGGGTAATAAAAACAAAAGGAAAATTAAAGGTACAATAGACTGCATAATTGGTGCTGAAAAGCTGGTCAGCTCGCCATTAGTATCGCGCATTGGTGAAGTCTCTGGAATGAGAACGGCAATTAATACGCCTATTCCAAGCAACATTACGAAGCTTGAAACGCGAAGGGCTTTGGTTTGTTTCGGAGATAATTCGTCAAATCTAGGGATCTCGTTCGGATCGCCGTCCACTTCTACATCTTGCAAGCGGGGTTCAATAACCTTATCTGTTATATACCAAGCGATACCTACAATTAGCAGTGTTGATGCGGAGTTAAAAAACCAGTTATTTAACGGATTTATTTGAATCTGGGGGTCAATTATTTGGGCCGCCGCTTGGGTAAATGATTGAAGTAGAGGGTCTATTGCAGATGGAATAAAGTTAGCGCAAAAACCACCACTAACACCAGCAAATGCGGCCGCAATACCCGCGAGAGGATGCCTGCCCATTGCATAAAATATGACACCTGCAAGTGGAATTACAAGAACATAACCTGCATCCGTAGCGGTATGACTAACAATGGCGACTAGCACGACCATAGGAGTTAAGAGTGTCTTAGGTGTTGAATCCAACATGCGTTTCAAGCCTGCGCTGATAAAGCCACTATGCTCTGCAACACCAACACCCAACATAGCAACGAGCACCACGCCCAGTGGTGCGAAACCAGTAAAGATGCCAACCATCCGGCTCAGGAAATCGGCCATTGCCGCGCCGGTTAATAAATTGTTAACTTCAATGGCTTCACCCGTACGTGGGTCTAAAGCATCAAAAGTCATTTGCGAAAATATGGCGGAAAATACCCAGATAACCACCAAACAAATAAAGAAAATGATAGCCGGATCAGGTAATTTGTTGCCTACTCGCTCCACTTTATCAAGTGCGCGAGTAACCCAAGTTGGGGATGCTTGTTGCATAGATGTCTCCAAGATTATTGTTATATACTAGCGTGCGGAACTGCTGCCTAGTTCACCTAGTGTATTATTAAAGTTATACGAAAGAAATCGAGAGCGTCATTTTGCAGTTTGCTAGTGTACTTTTTCCATTGCCGATAGGTAGTTTGCAATAAGCTTTTCTTAGGTTGCAATCATGAAACACAGCTGACTAATCTGACGTTGTTGAAAATAATGCTTCGATAATAACCAATTATATTTTTCTCTGTTATCGGCTATACTACATGTGCTTAGACCACTATAAATAATGATCCTGCCCTATTTAAAGTTTTTTAAGCGTAAAAAAAACATATATGAATGACATCTATGTTTTCTTAATGACTCAATGTGTACTTTTGAGTCTCAGAGTAACCTGCATTCTTAAGGCGTTTGCCAAGCATTGCGCTCGCTCTTATTATGCTTGAGTGCAGTTAGTGGATAACCTTATATTTCTTCAATGCATCGACAAGTTTGTCATGCGGGATCGCATATGAGGTATTTCCGTTATTGCCAGTCATCGTTTCAGCTGCAACCATCGCGTTTATAATAGATTCCTCAACTGCTTGAACTGTAGCGTCAAATAAAGGTGTTATTAAGTCATTAGGGAATGTTTCAACATTCGTGTTTGCATCACGATTAAATGCGTTTTCGTTGGCCGTAGAGAATGCTAGAAATATATCTCCTGAACCATTACTACCGCGACCACCAGTAATAGCTATACCCAATGGAATTCGTTGTGCTATTCGTTTTAATTGATGAGGTAAGAGAGGTGCGTCCGTCGCTAAAATCACGATGATTGAACCATCACCCTCTTGGCGCCTAGAATTAGGTGGCGCGTTGAAAATCTCACTTTTGGTATCTTTTAATTCTCGACCAACGGGAACACCGGCAATGGTTAGATTGCGCTTACTACCAAAGTTAGCTTGAACAAGCACGCCAATGGTATATGTTTTATCTTTAATTGTTAAGACTCTGGATGATGTTCCTGTTCCACACTTAAAACCTAGACACATCATGCCAGTACCACCACCAACATTACCTTCTGCAATTGCTCCAATCTGGGTATTTGCTATGGCTTCAAGGACGTGTTTCTCCTTTACGTGAAAACCATATATATCATTCAAAAAACCATCATATGTCTCGCCAACAACTGGATATGTATACCACCAATCCTCGCCTTTGTACCAATCAGTATCCACATACCACTTAAGAATAGTATCTCTAACAATACCCACACTATTGGTGTTTGTTATCATAATGGGCGTTTCTAAAAAACCAGACTCAGTGACCCAAGTAGTTCCCGTCATCTCACCATTACCATTGAGACTGTACCAATTAGCGTAAACAGGGCTAAATTTTTTGCCTCTTGGAAATATGGCCGTTACGCCGGTGCGTATTGGTCCTTTCCCCGCTATATTCTCACCTGAACCTGAAATGATTGTGCTGTAACCTACTTCAACGCCCTGAACATCCGTTATTGCATTATATAAACCAGTTTCACCCACAAATGGAATACCTAAATCTCTGGCTCTTGGCTTTTCAGCTGCAACTGGAAAGCTAAGGAGTAATACAATAAATACAATTGATATGACTTTCATTTCAGATCCACTTGTCGAATTATGATATCGCAAGTGTAGTTTGAATATTTTGAAAAAGCGATGTGAAAACAATCAACCATTCGCTGGCTCTGATTTACATAACTAGTGATTTAGCAGGTTAAAAGTTAAAAGGAAAAATATGAGTGTCCTCGGGGAGCAAATGAGGATTTTTCATACAAGTAACAAGGCGTAATATAAAGTTTAATGTCACCACTCACATTTGAACCGAAAACAGCATAAACACCTAATCCACTCTGAAGTATTACCTTCAACTTGGGCTAGGTGTCTTTTTTTTCTTAGATAGTAGAGGGCTTAAAAGGGAGATCCCTATATCGCTTGCCTGAAGCGGCAAACACAGCATTACTTAGGGCTGCAGGGAATGGCCCTAAACCTGGCTCTCCAAGTCCTGTCGGTTTATCACCGTTATCAATAAAATGTGCTCGTACTGTTGGCATTTCATCGATTCTGAGTACTGGATAGTTATGGAAGTTTGAATTCACTACTGCACCTTCCCTGAATACAATCTCCGTGCGCAGCGAAAGCGCCGTCGCCATAACCACTGCACCTTCCATTTGAGCTGTCGCGCTGTCAATATTTAATATCTGTCCACAATCTACAGCGCAATCGACTTCGAGTACTTTTATATCATCACCGTTAACTTCAACGAGCACTGCCATAGCGACATAAGATTCGAAGCTATAATGCACAGCTATGCCTATTCCTTGATTTTTAGGCAATTTATCTCTTGAGAACCACTTTGATTTTTCTGCGGCTAGAGCAAGTGCGCCTTTAGAACGTCGCACTTGAATCTCTTGTTTTGGATCGTTGTTGTTATCGTAAATATTGTTCAACAACGTTAGCGTGTCTTTGCCTACTTTATTCGCTATTTCGTCAGCGAATGTTCCAAAAGCGAAACCATAAAAAATAGCATAAACTGCTCTGTACCAGCCAATACGAGTATGCCGTTTGGCCTCTCCCGTTTCGGTTCGAATATTTTCGATACCAAATGGGTGATTAAAAATATCACCTAAACTGCCAGCCGGTGCACGGTCAACTTGATCGTCAAATAAAGACGCAATCGGCATAAAGGCAGCTCGGTGCAGCCAGCCAGAAACATTACCCTCTTCATCAATAGCGGCTTCAATATGTTGGGCATTAATGGAATGATAGTAACCAGTGCGAGTATCTTCTTCTCGTGACCATGTTAATTGCACTGGTGCATTAACAGCTTTGGATAAGGCTGCCGCTTCTTGCACGTAATCGCATTTAAATTTGCGACCAAACGCACCACCGGCCATTGTTACATGAACTAAAATATCTTTAGGCTCACGACCTAGATATTGTGCCAGTACTTTCTGTATATCGGCGGGACTTTGAGTTGCTGCCCACACTTCACAACTGTTTTCCTGCACCCAAACCACACTAGCGTTGGGCTCCATTGGTGAATGAGAAAGATGTCCACCCGTGTATGTGGCGCTGACTTTATGTTTGGCATTAGCAAATGCTTGCTCGATATCACCTCGCTCCGCTGCTTTCTGCGCGGGTGACTCTACATTCTTAACCAGTTGCAGTTTATAAGCTTTTGAATCATACGTTTTATTAGGACCTAAATCCCATACTATAACCAATTTCTTTATCGCTTGTTGTGCAGTCCAAGTATTATCTGCAACGACACCTACTCCACCAATTGAGCCAAATGGCACTTCCATTCTCGGAATTTCTACAACAGCTTCTACACCATCCATTGCTAATGCAGCGGTCTTATCAAGACTTTTGAGTTTACCTTCAAATACGGGGCAATGAACAACTGCTGCGTATTTTAAACCTGGCATTTTGGTATCTACACCATAGGTCAATCGACCATTCACAATATCGCCTTGATTATGCCGAGCAAGGTCTTTGCCAATATATTTAAAATCTGCTTTTGCTTTTAATTTTATGTTTTTTGGAACCGGCATATCTGCGGCCAGCGAAGCGAGTTCACCATAAGACAGTTTACTATTATCATTATGATTGATTACAAAATGAGAATCTGCATAGCAATCTTGCGCTGATACTTGCCATTTTTTGGCAGCAGCTGCAATCAACATCGCTTTGGCTGCAGCGCCTGCTTCTCGCATTGGAATATACATAACACGAATACTCGCCGAACCACCAGTTGCTTGCGGGCCATAAAGTTCTTCATTACCATCAGCTTGCTTGATGCTAACGCGAGTCCAGTCAGCCTCTAACTCATCGGCAACAGCAGCAGGTAACGCAGTGCTAATACCTTGGCCCATTTCACAGCGACCGCAATAAATTAACGTATCACCATTGGTTGCAATATGAATAAATGCATTTGGATTGAATGCAGCTTCAAAAGCTAACCCGAGCTTTGCCATTGCAACATTAGGTAGTGCAATACCCAACCATAGACCACCAACAGCCAAACCTGATTGCTTAATGAATTTACGTCTACTTACGTTTTCTATGCTCATATTAAACCTCCTTGCCAAGTTCAAGTGCCGCTTCAGAGATAGCGACTTTGATACGTTGATAGGTACCACAGCGACAGATATTGCCCTGCATAGCAGTATCGATCTCTTCTGGTGTTGGAGACGGATTTTGAGCTAGAAAACTGGCAGCATTCATTATTTGACCAGCTTGGCAGTAGCCACATTGTGGCACTTTATTATTTAGCCAAGCTTTTTGTAGTGGATGATCATCATTTTCTGCTAAGCCTTCAATAGTAGTAATACTCTTGCCCGCGACCGCTGAAACAGGAATAACACAAGATCGAGTTGCTTGGCCGTCTAAATGCACGGTGCAAGCTCCGCAAACAGCCATACCACAGCCAAATTTAGTGCCTGTAAGTTCAAGCTTATCACGCAAAAACCAGAGCAGAGGCATCGCTCCATCTACATTAATTTCGTATGATTTGCCGTTAATAGTAACTGTCTGAGCCATGGTAACGTCCTTTGTTTAGATTCGTTAAAGTCTAATAGTGCAACGGATAGGAATATTGAGTTTATAAAGCCTATTGGTTGTGCATTATTTCAAAATAAATAAACGCCTTTCATTAAGAAAGATTTCATCTACCCCTGCCTCACAAGTCGAGCAATGTTGCTTGAGCCTAAACAGAAAGTAAATCGTAAGTTAAATGCGCAGTGGCAACGTATAGATCGTATTTATAAACTGACAAGGTAATAATAGTCAAATCATACTATGTTACTGCTTCAATTTTAGTTTAGTAGAAACGTTATCTTTATCAATTAAATTAGATGAAACGAAGGTTATCGCTGTAATCTAACTATTGCAAATTAGCGCTCTCTTTTACACCTATTTATCATCTAATCTTGCTATGCTACCGGCATAGGGGACTTTACGTTTACCTATAATGTTTAACGAACCGGTATAGGTGTAACATTTATAACCATATACTAAGAGAAAAACAAAAAAATTAATTAATCCAAGGAATCTTTATCTATGTCATTTGGCTCTTTAGGTTTGTGTGATGAGCTTTTGAAAACTGTTACCGAACAGGGCTACACAGCGCCATCTCCGATACAGATGGAGGCTATTCCTGCAGTACTTACTCAGCATGATGTTATGGCAGTGGCACATACTGGCACCGGCAAAACGGCTAGTTTTACGCTTCCTATGATACAGTTATTGTCCGGCGGTCATGCTCCACACTCTCAACATGTTCGAGCGCTAATCATTACCCCAACCCGTGAGCTGGCTGCTCAAGTTGCACAAAGTGTTCAAAGCTACAGCCGCCATATGAATATTCGCTCTGCAGCTGTTTTTGGTGGTGTTAGGATCGAGCCGCAGATATTCCAGTTACAGGGTGGTTTGGATGTGCTTGTTGCAACACCTGGTCGTTTGCTTGATCTTTATAATCAACAAGCCATTAACTTCGATCAACTTGAGATATTGGTCTTGGATGAAGCTGACCGTATGTTAGATTTAGGATTTATTGACGATATACGCCGCATCCAAACGTTGCTGCCTGCCAAGCTTCAAACCTTGATGTTTTCAGCTACGTTTTCTAATGAAATAAAATCGCTAGCCAAAGGTATGTTAAATAATCCATGTTTAATTGAAGTGGCTACCGCAAACAAAACTGTCGATGCTATCAAGCAAAAATTACACCCGGTAGACAAAGAGCGCAAGAGTGAGGTGCTGATTCACCTGATTAAAAAGAATAAGTGGCGACAAGTTTTAGTCTTTTGTCGTACCAAACGTGGTGCTGATATTTTGGTATCTCAGCTTGAAAATGCCCATATTACCGCAGACTCAATTCATGCGAACAGAACACAACGTGCTCGCACTTTAGCTTTAGATGGTTTTAAAAACGGAAATATTGCGATATTAGTTGCCACTGATATTGCCTCTCGCGGTATTGATGTTAACCAGCTACCTTGCGTGGTTAACTTCGATCTCCCCTATGTGCCAGAGGACTACTTGCATCGCATTGGTCGCACCGGTCGTGCAAGCAGTTCTGGTTTAGCGGTCTCATTCTTTAGTGATGATGAATCTAAGCAACTGCAGGCTATTGAACGTTTAATTGGGCATAAGTTCGAGCGTGAGATTATTTCTGGTTTTGCTCCCAGTGAAAAGACTCCAGCAATTCTAACGGATGATGATGAGTATGGTAATTTTGAAGCAGACCCTAAGCCCCAAAACCGGGGGAAATCGCAAGGACGCCGCACCCGTGGCCGCAGATGATGTAATCTAGCGTTGAGGGAATTGCGTACTGGGTGTTTAGCCTATCCTTTATTCATACTCGGGTTAATCTATTTAAGTGCTCAACAATATTATATGCATAAATGGAGTCGAGTTTGTTCGCCGCGATCCTATCGCTGAGACCAATACTGGATAGTCCCGAAACTACCGCTAATTTGGCCTGCTCAAATGGCGTACTCATATGATACAAGGCTGCATTTTCACGTGCATTAAGTTGTATCTTGCGGGTCCGCGGTAGACGTATATTTTGATAAGTTTGCAACGCATTTTGAATATCGGTATCACACCCCAAACAATAAGCCAAAGCATAGCTGTCCTCAATGGCCATCGCCGCACCTTGAGCTAAAAATGGCAACATGGGATGGCATGCATCACCTAAAAGAGTCACTTTTCGATCTGACCAGTAGTCAAGAGGCTTTCTATCAAACAAAGCCCATAGAAAACAAGCCTCGGTTGCGCTTAATAATTCGCTAACCTCGGGATGCCAGTCAGCGAAGGTTTCACGCAATTCATTGATATCACCAGGCTCATTCCACGATTCCTTGTGCCAATCTGTTCGTTCTTGCACAGCAACAAAATTGACTAAGTCGCCACCGCGCAAATAATAACTCACAAAATGTTTGCCTGGCCCTACCCAAAGGTTGGCGTTGGGTTTAATTAATCCTTTGGGGAGTTTACTTGCTTCGACCACACCGCGCCCGGCCACTTGTCCGGTAAATTCAGCGGACGTTTGCCCCAGCATACATGCTTGAATATTTGACTTGATACCGTCTGCGCCAATCAGTAAGTCCGCTTCTATAGTGTCATTGGTGTCAAATTGTATTGTTAGATTCTGTGGTGTTTGTTGGTAACTCTGAATTTCTTGACCTAAGTGAATACTTACGTTCATATCTACGCATGCGTTATACAGTAAAGTATGTAAATCAGCGCGGTGAATATGCAAGTAATGCGCACCGTACTTTTGTGTGGCGCTGTCACCCAAAGGCACCTTGAAATAAGACTTGCCCGTTTGATAGTGACGCATCACCGCTGAATTTGGACTAAAAGCCTTGGCTTTAACTTGATCTGCTATACCAAAATCTTGCAATACATGCATGGCATTAGGGCTAAGTTGTAAGCCTGCCCCCACTTCGCCAAGGAGAGGATTGCGTTCGTAAACAGTGACCTCAAATTTACGTTTCGCCAGTGCTAATGCTGCGCATAAACCACCGATACCAGCACCAGCAATAACAACTTTTTTACTCACAAAAACTACCCTACGAATTAAACTCGCCAACCCCGATAGTAATATGGTTGTTGCCACTTTGGCTAGTCCGTTGATCTAATTCAAAGTGACTAATCAGTGACTGGATGTAAAATTGCTAGGCTGCAGGCTCTATACGACTATTTTAAATTATACCCATCTTCTCTGGTTTGTTAAATTGGCCAAATAAAACGTAGGTTATTTGTACACCAATGATAATTTTAAAATCTACTCTTTAATAATTAGCGAAGTTACAAAAGATGCCGTTAACTCTTTTTGAAATCGATGCAATACATTCGGACATTTTTACGTTTTTGGAAAATAATGATCCAAAAGTTCTGCATTCGTTGGGTATTTTTCTAGTAACTCAACGAGTTTCTTAGCACTTTCGAGTGGTTTAACACTGCTAAGTGCGCGGCGCAAAAGCCTTACATTTTCCATATCTTTTGGATTGAGAAGTAGCTCCTCACGACGAGTACTACTTTTAGGAATATCCAGCGCAGGAAAAATACGTTGATCCGCAATATCTTTTGATAAAACGATTTCCATATTACCCGTGCCTTTGAATTCCTCAAATATTACTTGGTCCATTCGGCTTCCTGTATCGACGAGTATAGTTGCTAGAATAGTAAGCGAACCGCCATTCTCAATCTTTCTCGCTGCGCCGAACAGTTTTCGTGGAATTTCCAAAGCTCTAGCATCAAGCCCGCCAGACATTGTGCGGCCGCTACTCTTGCGTTCTGCATTATGTACTCTTGATAGTCTGGTTAGAGAATCGATAACAATCATAACGTCATGACCTTCGCCCGCTTGCTGACGAGCTTTACGAAGGAGGTCATTAGCTATACGCACGTGATGCTCATAGCTTTCATCCGTTGATGACGCATGAACTTCAGCCGGCACGCTTCGCTTAAAATCAGTTACTTCTTCCGGTCGCTCATCAATGAGTAACGCATACAGTTTTATCTCAGGATAGGCAGTCCCCACAGCCTGGCAAAGGTGTTTTAACAGTGTCGTTTTACCGCAGCCTGGGGGAGCAACAATCAAACCTCTCTGCCCCCTTCCTATTGGCGAAATCAAATCAATCGCTCGCATAGTGGGTTCCTGAGAGCCGACTTCTAATCGAATACATTGAGAGGGATTAACTGCTACACCATTTAAAAAACGCTTTTGTGGGTCAGAATGAAGAACATCCTTGACTACCGAGTCCGCTTGTTTGATGTCTTTCTTTTTGTTCAGTTTCAAAGATAATATTTTTCTTGTCATGATTTCGCTTTATAAATCGAGAGTAGTAGATGCTAACGCCATTGGTTCATTTTGCTGACCGTCTGAGAGGACTGTCGTCTAGGTTCTGTCGGGGGACTAGGGGGCGTTTTCGTTAGCGTTAAGTTTATAAATATGAGAATAGCACAAAAAATGTCTATTTTCGTACTACGTAAGTCTAACTTGCTTATTTATGCCGTAAGTATGGAATATTGAATGCCAATTTTCAATTTTTTATTTAACGAATTTATACAATGTCTTCTGTGAATCGCACATTTGAAAGCAACAAATTGGATAACCCGTGTTTCACACGCGCAAGCGAAAAAAGACCAAAGTTACTAGTAAAAAAGTGATGGGCGAAACCGTCAGCAGCTTTCTGTCGCAAAGGACTGTACTTCAGCATCTGTTAAATGCCGCCACTGTCCTACTCCAACGTCAAGACTGATGTCTCCAATTTTTTCTCGATGTAGTGAAACCACGCGATTCCCGACCGAGGCGAACATCCGTTTAACCTGATGAAATTTACCCTCTGTAATGGTCAACAGCGCTTCTGTTGAAGTGAACTGCTGCAAAGTAGCGGGTAATGTTAATTGTTGCTCGCCTTGCAATTTCACGCCTTTTTCAAATGCGATCGCCACACTAGCTTTTATCTCCTTAGACAACTTAACACGATAAATTTTAGGGCATTTACTAGTTGGCGCTGTAAGAGAAAATGACCATCGGCCATCGTCAGTAATCAAAATCATTCCAGTTGTACCCGCGTCCAATCTCCCAGCAATATGGAGCTCAGATACCTTTTCAATATCTAAAAAATTGAAGATTGAGGGATAGACTTCATCAATATTTGAGCAAATCGTGTTTGCAGGTTTGTGCATGAGAATGTAGCGAAACCGTCGAGTCTTCAACATAACGCCATTTAGCATTATCGTATTATTTTCATGAACTTGAGCGGCCTCATTCGTGACAATTTGATCATTAACGCTAATCTCTCCTACTCTAATATGATGGATTGCTTCGCTTTTATTTAGCTCTGTACTTTTACAAACAAATTTATCGAGACGCATTTTAGGGAACATCTAGGATATCGGAAAACATGACGTTAGCTTTTCAGAACGATAATTGTCAACGACTTATTTTTGTTATGAGTTAGACAAAATATTTCAGCTTGTCTGCGAACCGATAATAGTTGAATAAGCCTTTGCTTTTTAAAGTAACTATTTGTTAATCTTCAAATACATTATCTAATTAGAGACCCATATTATGCGAAACACATTCGCTTTAATTACTTCTTTATCCGTGCTTGCCTGTCTATTAACAGCCGCGCCTGCTAGTGCGCAGGACGAGCCAGCTAAATCCTATAATAGAATGATACCTGTCGACACAGAAGTGGTTACCAAACACAGCGTAAAAATTAATGGCAAAAATATTTCTTACACAGCCAGTGCGGGCACTCAGCCGGTTTGGGATGATCAGGGCTCACCTATTGCCTCATTATTTTACACTTATTACGAGCGCCAAGATGTTAATAAACGTGAAACCAGACCTATTATTTATTCTTTTAACGGCGGTCCTGGCTCGGCATCAGTTTGGATGCATATTGCTTACACGGGCCCAAAAATTCTTAACTTAAGTGATGAAGGTTACCCTACTCAGCCTTATGGCGTGCAAGACAATCCATATTCTATTTTGGACATTGCTGACATCGTATTCATTAATCCAGTTAATACCGGATTTTCTCGCGTATTGCCAGATGAAGAAGGTGAAATGCCCTCGCGCGATAAGCAAAAAGAAAGTTTTTTTGGTGTTAATGCCGATATAAAATACTTAGCAGAGTGGATGAACACATTCACATCTCGCAAAAACCGCTGGCAGTCGCCTAAATACTTAATTGGCGAAAGTTATGGCACAACTCGAGTTTCAGGCCTCGCGCTCGAATTACAGAACAATCAGTGGATGTATTTAAACGGCGTTATTTTAGTCTCCCCCACTGATATTGGACTCGATCGTGACGGTCCCGTAAAACAGGCTAATCAATTACCTTATTTTGCTGCGGCAGCTTGGTATCACGGCGTTTTACCGCCCGAATTACAAACTAAAGATTTAGAAGAGGTGCTGCCAGAAGTTGAAGCCTTTGCACTCGATCAATATCTACCGGCATTAGCGAAAGGGGCAATGTTAAGCGGTGATGCACGTGACAAAATGGCTGCGCGTGTTGCTCATTACTCGGGTATTTCTAAGCAAGCCTTTCTGGATAATAACCTAGCGCCAAGCACCGGGTATTTTTGGAAAGAGTTACTGCGTGACCAAAATCGTACTATTGGCCGCCTTGATTCGCGCTATTTAGGTATAGATAGCAAGCGCTCAGGTGACAGCCCTGATTACAACGCAGAACTCACATCTTGGTTGCATTCATTCACACCCGCGATTAATTATTACCTGCGCGAAGAATTAAACTTTGTCACCGATATAAAATACAATATGTTCGGCTCTGTTCACCCTTGGGATAGAAGTGATAACAGCACTGGTAAACAATTGCGTCAGGCAATGGCACAGAACCCATACCTAAATGTGCTGATCCAATCAGGTTACTATGACGGCGCAACCAATTACTTTGATGCAAAATACAATATGTGGCATTTAGATCCAAGTACGCAAATGAGCGACCGTATCGACTTTAAAGGCTATAGAAGTGGTCATATGATGTATTTGCGCCGTGTTGATTTAGAAAATGCAAATAATGATATACGTGACTTTATTCGTAAATCTGATTCACAAGGTGAGCCGGCCGAATATAAGTTAAAACGATAAACCAGCGCACGCTTCATCAGATTGAACAATTTGAATTAGTTTCCGACACAGTACAATGTTGTATCTGCATTGCACTGTGTCATTATAAAAATCTTATTTGTTATTTATAAGCGGATTTTTGATGCTGCATTTTCGCATGAGACATGTAATTCTTTAATAAGCGTTTTTGTCTGTAAACACGTGGGAAATAGTAAAAAAAGTGAGGTTAGCGTCCATCCGTCCATGCATAACAACCATCTACGTATATAAATACTCTTTTAACTGACTTCCATGCTCGCTACCAACAATATGACTTCCTCTTATCTTATTTGATGCTTCATTGACGATTTACATTGAATCATCACTCTCTTTTTTTCAAGCTCTGTCTTCTACTTGGTTATCAAACGTACCTTAGAATAACTACTAAAAATGACTAAACCAACCTCATAGCAACATAAATAATATTAAATTTTTTTTATCTTCAATGGGTTCGAGGCTAATAGCATGTAAAATATGTCGATATTTAAAATAAATCATTGACTAATTTTCACCCAGTAATATACTGTACATATAAACACGTATAATCATATTGAGGTGATTAAAATGAATACATCTAATTATTTACGTAAAGATACTACTGCAAAAACTGAATTTACAATCGGTACTAGAAGCTATGCAGAAATATACCCAGGGCAATTAATAAAAACAATCTCGACAGGAATGAAGAGTATTGATCTATTAGTTAAGCGCTATTGTGTTTGTTTAAACAGTAATGAAAATGAATTAGCAGATAATGTATTTCAAAAGTCATTGATACTGTATGGACAGGATCAAAGGCTCGATTATGTAAATTTGCCTCCTTGCATGTACATGATAATTACTAAAGCTGATGCAAAAACAAAATTTGTGATTCATCGCTTATACTTACCATACAAAAATGGCGTCCGCTTTGCTACCTATTTGCTAAATGACGATGATGATGTTATTGAAAGCGTCTGTTATCAACGCAATATTAAGTATTTACGTGCCTTTAAAGCAATCAGAAAGCACATTATTATGGCCGATGATGCAGGTGAGGTTGAAGCTGCCTAAATCGTTTTAATCAGCGTCATGTGGCCCACTTTACTGGTTGCCTGACGGCCTTTGAGATCTAGAAACAAAAAGCCCGCAATTAAGCGGGCTTTTGAATGTTAACGATAACACCAAATTAAAATTAGTTAAGTTTTTCTTTGATACGTGCAGACTTACCTGAACGTTCACGCAAGTAATACAATTTAGCGCGACGAACAGCACCACGACGTTTCACTTCAATAGAAGAAATTGCTGGGCTGTGAGTTTGGAACACACGCTCTACACCTTCACCACTAGAAATCTTACGTACAGTGAAAGCAGAGTGTAGACCACGGTTGCGCTTAGCGATTACTACGCCTTCGTATGCCTGAAGACGCTCTTTCTCGCCTTCCTTTACTTTTACTTTAACAACTACAGTGTCACCCGGGCCAAAGGCCGGGACATCAGTCTTGAGCTGTGCTTGCTCAATTTTCATGATGATATTTTGACTTACTTTACTCATCAGATCCTCTCATCCTAGTTAACTGTCATCCTGCTGCAACTTCTGCTCACATTTAAGTTGAGTCAGAATTTTTTGTTGCTCCTCAGTCAGAGCTAGGTAATTTAGTAAATCAGGGCGTCTTTCCAACGTTCTTTTTAAAGACTTTGTAAGTCGCCACTGCCTAATTTTTTCATGGTTGCCACTTAGCAACACACTCGGCACTACTTCACCATTTAACACTTCGGGCCGAGTATAATGAGGACAGTCTAGTAAACCATTAGTGAAAGAATCTTCCACTGCCGATTGACTATGCCCCAATACATCTGGCAACAATCTCGATACAGAATCCATCAACACCATCGCTGGTAGCTCGCCGCCACTTAAGACGTAATCCCCAATAGACCATTCCTGATCAACTAGAGCATTAATAACGCGCTCGTCAATACCTTCGTATCTCCCAGCAACCAATATAATATTAGGTAGCTGAGTTAAAGACTGAACCGCAGTCTGGTTTAGCGTTTGACCTTGTGGTGTTAAATACACAACCAAACTATTTTCACCTAATGCAGTTTTTGCATCAGATATTGCGTCTGTTAATGGCTGTACCATCATCAACATTCCGGGCCCACCACCATAAGGGCGGTCATCAACAGTTCGATGTTTGTCAGTGGTATAATCGCGAGGATTAAAAATATCCACCTGTATAATGCCGTTTTTTACTGCTCTGCCAAACACTCCTTGATTCAAGAAGGGTTCAAACATTTCAGGAAATAACGTCACCACACCAAAACGTTGGGTAGGTTGCATTAAAAACCTGGATCCCAGTCCACCGTAATAGACCTAGCCTGTTTATCAACATTCAACACAACTTGGTCATGCAGAAATGGTAATAAACGTTCTTTTTGACCGAATGCATCGTTGTTTTTTGCCTTCACAAGCATCACATCGTTTGCACCTGTTTCGAACATGTCCTTAATGACACCCAAATCGTAACCTTTATCGGTTACCACTTGCATACCAATTAAATCCCTCCAGTAAAAGTCTTCCTCTAACTCAGGCAAAACCGAAGTAGGAACCGATATCTCAGCATTTTTAACTTGCTCAACATCGTCTCTTGATTCAATTCCAACTAACTTAGCAACTAACCCGTTACCGTGAGTTCTCCACTCGTCAATTTGTATCTCTCGATTATCGCAACCACTGCCATTTAACCGCCAAGGCGCATAACCAAATATATCTTGTGTCACTTGTGTAAAGCTGTTTATTTTGACCCAACCTTTAACTCCGTATGGAGCACCGATTTTGCCAACAATAATTGTGTCAGACGCTGAACTCATCTTTACCTCAAATAACTACAACAAAAGCGCTATTAAGCAGCAACTTTTGCATCTTTTACCAAGCGAGCTACACGGTCAGAAACACCTGCCCCCACGCCTACCCAATACTCAACACGCGCTAGGTCTAAACGTAAACGTTCAGCTTGACCTTGTGCAGTTGGATTGAAGAAACCCAAGTTTTCGATGAATTTACCGTTGCGTGCACGACGACTGTCTGCAACAACTACTTGATAAAATGGACGCTTTTTCGCGCCACCACGCTGTAAGCGAATAGTAACCATATATGCCTCAAACTCATTGTAGCGTTACCGTTAACATACCTAGATTCCCGCTACGCTGGAAAAAAGGTGACCGAATTATACGTTTCATTGCTTATTTTGCAAGGAATTTGTCATTAAAAAGGCAAATGGAGCAAGGGCGTCGACTCAATGTCGATTTTATTTTTTATTAAGCATAAAAAAACGGGCCTAATCAGCCCGTTTTATACTCGTATTAATGGTTTTTAGCGGGGGCCAAAGCCACCGCCCATGCCGCCTGCACCTCCAGGAGGCATCATTCCACCCATACCGCGCATCATTTTCTTCATCCCGCCGCCTGACATTTTCTTCATCATTTTTTGCATTTGCATGAATTGTTTAAGCATCTTGTTTACGTCTTGAATTTGCGTGCCTGAGCCCATAGCAATTCTGCGTTTCCTCGACCCTTTGATAACATCAGGGCGCTGACGTTCTGATGGGGTCATTGAATTTATAATGGCTTCCATTTGCGTAAACTGCTTGTCGTTCGCTGAATCTTTGATCTTTGCCGTCATATTGCCCATTCCCGGCATTTTATCCATCAGCGACATCATACCACCCATATTTCGCATCTGCTCTAACTGTTCTTTAAAGTCTTGAAGATCGAATCCTTTGCCAGTCTTCATTTTTTGAGCGAGTTGTTGAGCTTTGTCTTTGTCGACCTTGCGTTCAACGTCCTCGATTAAGCTCAGGACATCACCCATGCCCAAAATGCGACTTGCAATACGCTGAGGATGGAACGGTTCTAAGGCATCTAGCTTTTCGCCCATACCTAAGAACTTAATTGGTTTACCTGTAATATGTTTTACAGATAAAGCAGCACCACCACGAGCATCGCCATCCGCCTTGGTTAATATAACGCCAGTTAACGGCAACGCTTCATTAAATGCTTTAGCTGTATTCGCCGCGTCTTGACCTGTCATGGCATCGACCACAAACAGAGTCTCAACCGGCTTCACCGCTTGATGCAATTGTTGAATTTCGTTCATCATTTGAGTATCAACAGCAAGGCGACCTGCAGTATCCACAATCAAAACGTCAATAAACTTTAATTTCGCTTGCGCAATTGCGCCTTCGACGATGTCAATTGGTTTTTGTAGCGCCGATGAAGGGAAAAATTCAACCTCAACTTCCTCAGCCAAAGTTTGAAGTTGCTTAATAGCGGCCGGTCTATAAACATCGGCACTCACTACCATTACTTTCTTCTTTTCACGTTCTTTCAAATATTTTGCAAGTTTACCGACACTTGTGGTTTTACCTGCACCTTGCAAACCGGCCATCAAAATTACGGCCGGTGGCGTTGCGGCAAGGTTTAAACCTTCATTCTGAGAACCCATAATTGTTTCAAGTTCACCTTGAACAATTTTAATCAGCATTTGACCTGGGTTTAGACTTTTAGATACCTCGATACCAACCGAGCGCTCTTTTATACGCTCAACGAAGTCTTTAATGACCGGCAGTGCCACGTCTGCCTCAAGCAACGCCATGCGCACTTCACGCAACGTCTCTTTTATATTGTCTTCGGTTATTCTGCCTTTCCCACTAATGTTTTTGAGGGTTTGGCCCAATCTATCTGATAAATTCTGAAACATATTAATAATTTGATTTCGCGATAATATGACGAGAGTATACAATACTTATGTTGCGCATATCGATACTGTTTTGCTATAACGGTATCAGGATTCTAATTAAGGTTAATAATGGATTACACTTTTGCTATTTATGTACCTACGCTATGTCTATATTTATGGGCGGGGGCAGCGTTGTCCAAGGCTTTTTTTTCGCCTCATAATCAAATCAGCAAATTACCACATTATTTACTTTATGCAGCCACGCTAGGACACTTAGGCTTTATATTGACATCTAACCTGAATAATCAATCAGAGCAATTAAGCATCACCCAAGTGGCGGTTTTGCTCGCTTGGTTAGTCACGGTGACTATGCTTGCTGCCAATGCATATATAAAAAATTTAGTGTTCTTGCCGGTTGTCAGTTTATTTTCAGCGTTATTTATAACCTTACAAATATTTGTACCACATAGCACGGGTATTCATATCGATATGAGTTTTGGATTAATTAGCCACATCATAATGAGTTTATTTGCATTTGGCGTTCTCAGCATAAGCTTTCTGTATGCCTTGCAGCTTGCTTACATCAATTACCAGCTAAAGCACAAACAGATATCGCTAGCAAACAACCAACTTCCCCCCCTCCTTAGTGTTGAACACATTCTGACGAAATTAATGATAATAGGCACGGTGTTGCTCGCTATTGCTTTGGCTTCAGGATTTATATTCATACCCAATATGTTTGCTGATGGTTATGCTCATAAAACAGTTTTGTCTAGCCTTGGGTTTCTCGTCTATGTCTTTGCCCTAGTGCTTCATCACTTTTCTGGACTAAAGGCTCGGGTGCTAGTAACGTTTAATTTGGTAGGTGTTACGCTATTAACATTGGCCTATTTCGGAAGCCGATTTGTTCGTGAGTTTATCTTGTAATATCATACAAATTGGAATACTCATCGCGTGATTTTATTAAGACTAGATACTCGCTTTTGAATAGTAGATAATAGGGTTAATTAACGCTTTTTTATTTGTTCACAAATTACAACGAGGAAACTTTTAGTTGGACGCTATTTCCACCCAAACGCTCTTTACTATTCTTGGTATTCTTATCGTCGTTTCAGCCTATTTTTCAAGTTCTGAAACTGGGATGATGACGATTAATAGATACAAGCTAAAACACTTAGCCAATGAAGGCGACCCTAGAGCTCTGCGCGTCCAAAAACTGATCGACAAACCGGACAAATTAATTGGACTTATTTTAATTGGTAATAACTTGGCAAATATTGCAGCTTCGCTGATAGCTGGCATTATTGCTTCTCGTTATTTCGGTGAATTTTACGGTACTATAGTAACTACTTTTGGTCTAACGCTTGTCATGCTGGTATTTGCAGAGGTAACACCAAAAACATTAGCTGCAATGTATCCTGAAAAAATCGCATACCCTAGCTCACTCATCTTACTACCTTTATTATTTCTATTTACTCCATTTGTAAAACTAGTCAACGGATTTACCAATATTATTTTAGCGATTTTACGGATTAATCCAAATGACGACAATGGAGATTCATTGAGCCGTGAAGAATTGCGCACCGTCGTATACGAGGCCGGAAATCTAATTCCTAAGAAACACCAAGATATGTTAGTAAGTATCTTAGATTTGGAAAAAGTAACTGCAGAAGATATAATGGTTGCGCGAAGCGATATCTATGCAATTGATATCAATGACGATTGGAAAGATATTCAAAAACAACTCACTCATTCACAACATACTCGGGTTTTACTATACCGTGACAGCATTGATGATGCAGTTGGTTTCATCCACGTTCGCGACGCACTCAGGTTGCTATCGAAGGACCAATTCACCAAAGCGACTATATTGCGCGCGGTTAAGGAGATTTATTACACTCCTGACTCTACGTCTCTGCATACATTAATGTATAAATTTCAATCTGTTAAAGAACGAATTGGCTTAGTAGTTGATGAATATGGTGATATTCAAGGGCTAGTAACGTTAGAAGATATATTAGAGGAAATCATTGGTGATTTCACAACCTCTATGCTACCTGACTACAGTAAAGAAGCGTTAGAGCAGCAGGACGGCAGTTACTTGGTTGACGGCAGTGCTAATATTAGAGAATTGAACAAAGAAATGGATTGGCATTTTCCGACAGAGGGACCAAAAACGCTCAATGGTTTGATATTAGAGTACTTGGAAGCGATACCTGAAAATAATATCAGCGTGCGACTGGCAGGTTACCCAGTAGAAATTGTTGATATCAGTGGCAATATGATAAAAACAGTCCGGATTTTACCGCTTTTTTATTCTTCTCCTGTAGAACAGGATGCTGCAACCAAGCAATAAAGAGACAAACGCATTAAGTAGCGTTATCTGGGGCAGGGCTTGATTTTAAAAGAAATACGTTCGGCGCTTTTTCAACTTTTTTATCATGTGCACGCTGCTTAAATTCCTCAATCTTTTTATTGAGTAAATGTAATTTGTGTAGAATGTCTTGGAGTTCTTCATCGTCGTCAATATCAGCATCTTGAGCATGTTTCTCAAGAGTTTGGTATAATATTAATGGCAATGACTTTTTTGACATGAGAGCAATCTGCGTTCTTCAATTATTAAGCGATAGTTATGTATCGGTAATATTAAGAAATACTAAATAATTGTTCGTCAGGAAAACCATAAAACTTTACATAACTGATTTTCAAGTTGCATTAGTGCTACGTAAGACTTTGGTAAAATGCTAACTGGCGGCCCAATGAACGCTTCAAATCATAATTAATCATAAGAACGTCAGCTGTGTCAAAAACACGTGCATTAAACCCGTGACAAACTGCATCACTCAATAAACTCACCAGTGGCATGTGGCTAATCACCAATAAGCAATTAATATTATTATCTTGCAACAACTCCCCATCAATTAAATCATGCACTTGCTTGGCATTTCCATCGGGAGTTACAGCAGAAGTTTGGATCGTATTCTTAAGTGGTATAAATTGTTGAACAGCGCCTAAAGTTTCAACCGTTCGGACATATGGGCTCGCTAACGTCAGATCAACTTGCTTCAGTTGAGTGTGTTCGCTTAGCTGCTTTGCCATCCACTTTGCCGCATGCTCAGATTGCGTGACACCAAACCTTGTAAGATGTCTCGATTGATCATCTCGTTTATAAGACTCAGCCTCGCCATGACGCATTACAAATATAATCATGAAATAGTTATCTTTTTAATAAATTTTTTTGCAAATAGACGCTAACATTTTATCAGGTCTGTCTACAATAGTGTCTTAGTATAAATTTAACGACAATAGTCGAAATTCCTTTACAACTATTCTAATTACAGGTTTTATTACGATAATAATGACAAGGAAAAGCATTGATCCTAACAAGACTAGCAAATCGAGATTATTTAACAAACGAACTTGAAGATGGTTTCGAGTACGTATTAATAACGTGCCCTGATATAAAGAAAGCCTCTGTTTCGATATCAGTCGAAATGGGACACTTTAGTGACCCACAAGAGTGCCAAGGCTTGTCGCATCTAATGGAACATATGTTGTTTGCTGGTAGCCAAAACTACCCCAATGGTAACTTCTTAAATCAGCTACTTAATATGCACGGTGGTTTTGTTAATGCATGGACCTCTTCAGAGTCTTGTAATTTTCATTTTGATTGTCCGTTAAATCAGTTTTCACAAGCGTTAGATGTACTTATAGACATGCTTGCACAACCTGCATTAACCATTCAGGGTATTTCACAAGAAGTTGATGCCATAGAAGCTGAATTTTCTATGCGCAAACAGGATGATGTGCGACGCCTTTACGACGTCCACAAGCAAACTTGCAATACCAAACATCCTTTCAGTCGATTTAGTGTCGGCAACAAACAAATATTTAGTCAATTTACAAAGGCAGAATTACAACAAAAATTACGTAAACATCATCAGCACTATTTTGCTGCAACAAAAATGAAAGCTTGTTTTGTTGTTCCTACAGAAATGGCAAATGATGAACTCATCACTTTTATCGAGTCAAGGCTAGTCACTTTTAATAAAAGCGATGTCACTCATGTTCCAAAAAATTATCCAGCGTTATATTTGCCAAGCCAAAAAGGATGCTTGATTGAGGTCAAGCCTTACAAATTTGCACAAAATTTGATGCTCACTTTTTGCCTTCCTAATGTTTCTCAATATTATCGAAGTAAGCCTATTCTATTGCTTACCCATTTGATCGAGGATGCCTCAGAAAACACCTTACAACACTACTTAAAACGAATGGGATTTATTCTCGACTTAACTGCTAACGGCGGCATTGAGGGTGAAAACTTTCAAGACATTAATATTAATCTACGATTGACGGACTATGGTTTAAAACATACCGAAAAAATAATGCAAGTCATTATGCAATGGTTAGATTTTCTTAGAAAAACAGGAATCGAAGAATGGCGATTTGAAGAAAAATCGCAACAATTAGCTTTACAAGTTCAATACACAACTCCCCCACTAGGTTTAGATGAGGCTGTTCTTCTCGCCTCTAAACTACACAAACTTACCTTGCGCCAGGCACTCGAATCTAATGTAGCTATGGACAAGTTTGACGAAGCCGTTTTTACGCAATTTCTTAGCTATTTCACTATCGAAAATTTGCGTGTGTTTTGTATTCATCCGCACGCATTTTGTGACCAACAAACAACTCAATATGAGGTTCCGTTTAGTGTTCGAAGCTTAAATTTCGATATCCAAGAAAATAAATTATTGGCGCTGCAGCTACCGCCACGAAACCCCTACATGAGCGATAAATTCGGGTTAGTAAAAATAGAAATGCAAGCAACTAAAATAAAAACGCTTAAAAGTTCGGATTTTTTATTAAAATTTTTGCAAAATCATCAATTTAAAACACCAAAAGGTGATTGCTATCTGTCGTTAGAAAACCCTAATATGATAGGAACCGCACGTAATATTGCGATCAAAAGGCTGTGGATTGCTTGCTTGAACGAGCAGTTAAGTGAAACATATAACGGCGCTGAAATGGCTGGAATACACTTCAAATTGTACGGCCATCAAGGTGGTATGACACTACACACTAGCGGTTTTTCTAATCGCCAGTTAGTGTTATGCGAAGAGATCCTCAGCTTTATACAGAACCTCCAAATAAAACCAGCAATATTCATCGTTGTAAAACAAAAGCACATTTCCACCTTAAAAAACACCTTGTTGAACAAGCCTGTTAATCAACTATTTGCTGACATTAATACCGTTATACAAGAAAATACATTTAGTCAAGAATCCATATTAGACGAAGTTGAAAATTTGAAATTATCTGAGTTAAATCAGCAAGCTGTTACTTATTTTAAGAAAATACATATCGAGGGCTTAGCTGTTGGTAACTGGACTTTTGCACAAATTAACTCCTTTCATACCAAAGTAATTGAATGCTTTAAGGATATGGATAAGGTATTAAAATCAAGTCGGAATATTGCTCAAATAGCGCAAAAAAAATTATGTATACAGCACAATCAGACACACAAAGAACATGCGACTATTATATATTTTCAATCACCATCTAATAGCAATGCGAACCACGCGCTATGCATTGCTATTGAGAAGCTACTATCGCCTATATTTTTTGATGAGTTAAGAAATAAACGAAACTTAGGTTACTTGGTTGGTTGTGGTTATTTCCCGATTAATAGGCATCCAGGTTTAGCTGTTTATATTCAATCGCCTTCGCATTATAGCGATGATTTATATGCCGCAATGACGGAAGTAATTGATGAGTTTGTGCAAAATATTACTAAATTCGAGCCTATGTTCGATAGTTTTAAGGAATCATTAAAAAAACAATTTAGAACATTTGATGAAAATACAAATCAGCTAGCTCAGCGGCTTTGGATGGATTTTGATGAACTAGATGAATCAGCCGAAAGCAATCAAATGGCTGATGTTATCAATGTTTTAACATTTGACTTATTCAAGCAAGGTTGTGAGCAATTAACTGCCGCAACATGCAATGGAACAGCGGTGTTTATTACTAAACCTAAAGCAGAGTTTAGCAAAAGGTTTGTTGGCTTCGAATTCATTGATGATCCAACCACATTTAAGCAGTTGGTAACGTACCAATAAGGCGGATCTAAATACGACTGGTTATTTCAATTAACCCTTGCTAAAATGGCAAAAATCGGCTATTTTTCAAACGCGTAATAACAGCTTTGTACGTACTTTAGGCAAACGGTACCTAACAACTAATAATGCCTTGAGAAAGCCAGGTATTTTCGGCATCCTTAGAGAATTTGAAATAATAATAATAATATCAGGCGGTAAATTTGTGACTCTTGCCTTTCCTCAGAAATGGCTGATTTTAATCATGCTTTTAAGCATGCAGTTCCTGAATTCAGCAACTGCAAGAGTCTCGACCACCCTAAACTTTGAGCATCTCTCAGCACAAAATGGTTTCTCTCAAAGCAAAGTCATGCAAACTATTGAAGACAAGTACGGATTTATTTGGATTGTTAGCAGTGATGGTTTAAGCAAGTACGATGGCTTTCAAAACCGACTATTTAGTGCTGACGGCTCAATACCAGGTTCAATTCCAAGTAATTCGGTAAGCGGCATCGTCATAGACGATAAACACAGTCTATGGATAGCGACAGATCAAGGCTTAGCAAAGTATCACTACGAAACGGATAGCTTTTCAACCATAAATAGTGAAAATAGCATCATTAAAGCAAATGAGATTAGCTCGATTGCGAGTGCATCAGGAAAAGAGATTTATTTTACAGTGCAAAATTCACTCTACCGCTTGAATGCTGAAAGCCAGAAAGTGACACAGGTGATTAGTCAGTCGCCCTTCCCACAAAATATAACCTACATTAAAGATGAAAATTCTAGAATATGGATGAGTTCTGCTTATTCCGGTATTTTCATTTTTGACAAAATTTCAGGGCAACTATTTGATCTTACGCTTCAAAATCCATGGAATTTTACGCTTCCAAACGTAAAGATAAACAAAATTGAAGTGGTCGGAAATAAGTATTGGATTGCGACAAATAAAGGTTTGATAACTCTCGATTCTAGCACCAACAAACAACAAAACCTATCACAGGATGTTAATTCAGATTTACCATCCGATGTAATCAATGACCTTAATTTTGATGGCGAAAGTCTTTGGGTTGCGACCAATAGAGGTTTGGTTATTACCGATAGAGACTCCAACATTCAAACAGTTATAAACCACAACAACGCGTTTTCAAGTGGTTTGCAAGACAGTAATATAACAGATATATTTATTTCGAGAGTGGGTGCGGCTTGGATTGGCACAGCTAGTGCAGGACTGCATAATTTTCATCCCGCTTCTAGCCCGTTAAAACTTTTTAAACCGGTAGATGGCGACAAAAAAAGCTTATCGGGCCGACAACTTATCGGAATCGCAAAAGACAATGAGCAAAGTATTTGGGTCGCAACTCGGCTTGATGGCCTAAATAAATTTAACCACAAGCAAGGCTACTACACACAGATTCCACTGAATATTTCAGCAATGATAAACAGCATCAAAATCGATGCTGATAACAAAATATGGTTAGCCACAAGTGAAGGCATTTATAGTTATAGAATCAATGGCGAAAGTGTAGAATTCGAAAATCAAATCCATGCGACTAAATCCTTTGAAGCGGTGGAAATATTTAATAATAAACTTTGGGTTTGGCATCCAGAGAAAGGCTTATCGACCTTTAATCTCAAGACTTATGAAGAAACATTCGTTAACTTGCCTAGTGATATTTCGGTAGCAAAGCCTGTATTTACTGATGACAGAAACAAAGTCTGGCTACAAACAAATGTAGGCGTACTGATCAGTGATAACGGCAGTAGCCAATTTAGCCGCCCTTCTGGCTTAGAAGAATTTGGTAAGTTAAGTATTATTCAGGTTTACAGCCATCAAGATGCCTATTGGGTAGTTACTGAGAATCAGGGTATTTTTAAACTGGATAAAGTAAGCTTAACATTACTGAAGCAACTCAAGGGTTTGAACGATAATGCCACGTCTGATATTCGTTCAGCGATTGGAGTTGAAAATAGTATTTGGTATGGCAGTAGACAAGGAATTTATACGCTAGACCTAGATTCTTCGAGTATCGTTAAGAGACGTTCCAAAAGTGCATTAAACTTTAATGAATTAGGGCGTGGCGCGATTTTAGCAACAGCAGATGGCAACCTACTGATTGGTGGTTCAATCGGAATTCACTATCTTATAACCAAACAGCAAAATATCAATAAGTATGACCAGCCTGTTCAACCTCAGTTTATAAGCTTTTCGGCTCCAAATAAAAACATTGAAGAGACCACATTAACGCTACCTGCATTTATGATGAATTCGTTTACTATGGCTCACTCTGAAAGTCGTATTAATATTGAATTTGGTGTTATCAACAGCATTAACCCAAATGCAACTGAATATCGCTATATTCTTGAAAATTTAGATAAAAATTGGACTTATACGACAACTAACCGTTTAGCATCCTACAGCTATTTGTCTTTTGGTGACTACGCCTTCAAAGTACAAGCACGTATTAATGGTGGTGAATGGTCGCAGCCAAATGCACTCGCTATTTCGGTGGAAAAACCTTTTTGGCTAAATACACGTGCACTAATCTTTTACGCTTTCTTTATTATCTTCTTAGGCGTTTATCAAGTTAGCAAAATGAAGACGCGTAAGAATCGCGATCAAACCCTAACAGAAGATGTTGAACGTTTAACTCTCACCCTGTCTTCAAGTGGAGATGAATTATGGGATTGGGACATATTAAGTGGTCAAATTTATAGGGCGAATACGTGGAATACAATCGATTTCCCACAAGACAGTATGCGCAGTCATACTACTTATGAAAATAATGTACACGAGAATGACGTTGAACGTTTAAAACAGTCTCTTGACGGACACTTAGAAGGGAAGACACAGTTCTTCGAGCTCGCCTACCGGGTCAAAACCTTTGCCGGCGACTGGGTATGGGTGTTGGACAGAGGTAAGGTTGTGAAGCGTGATTCTCATCATAAGGCGCTGCGTATGACCGGTACGCTGAAAAACATTAATCATCTAAAGCAAGCTGAAGAGCAACTTAACTTATTTAAAAGTAGTTTTGAGAACATTACAGAAGGCGTTTTCATCGCGGATAATGAGTTTAAGTTTATGTCGGTCAATAGTGCTTACTGTAATTTTACCGGTGATACGGTTGAGAAAGCATTAGTAAGTAAATTGTCCTTTAGTCAATATCCTGAAGCTTTTACTGAAGAAGTTAAAAAGACCCTTAAGCACAAAGGTAATTGGTCTGGCGAAGTTGATGCTGTTCGCACAAATGGCGAAAAATATCAGTTGGAAATGACGATTGACGCTATTCGCAATGAAGACAATCATATCAGTCATTATGTCGGGGTGTTCTCTGATATCAGTTCACGTAAAAAAACTGAAAAAGAATTATTAAAGCTAGCCAATACAGACCCATTAACTAACTTACCTAATAGGTCATTTTTTCAAGCAAGTCACGAAAATTTAGTGCGCCGCGAAACACCGCATGCTCTTATTTGTCTCGATATGGACAATTTTAAGCGAATTAATGATTCTCTTGGGCATCAAACTGGCGACTTATTAATTAAACAAATTGCGCGTCGTTTACAAAAAATTACAACGTCTAGTTCCACTACTTATCGCTTAGGTGGCGATGAATTCAGTATGTTGGTTGAAGCAACGGCAACTGTACATCGCATTTCCCATATTGCACAAGACATACTTGATACTCTTTCACGTCCATTTTATATCGCCAAGCAGGAGTTTGTGTTGGGTGTAAGTATCGGTATAGCAACCTACCCTGAAGATGGAACAAATCATCAAGAATTGCTAAAAAATGCTGACACCGCTATGTATTTTGCTAAAAACAATGGTGGTAGTAATTATCAATTCTTCAGTGGTGAAATGAATAAAAACGCAGTTCGCCAGCTGCAGATTGAAAATTTAATTCGGTTTGGCATAAAGGAAGACTTATTCAGCGTCTTTTATCAGCCAAAAGTCGATATTGCTTCAGGTCGCATGGTAAGTATGGAGGCATTAGTCCGATTCGAGCACCCGCAGAAAGGAATAGTAAGCCCTGGGCAATTTATTCCGTTAGCGGAACAAACAGGTCAAATTCTAGAAATTGGAGAGCAAGTGTTAAGGAAAGCCTGTATCGACACAAAGCGTTGGGTTGATGCCGGTTTATTTACTGGCCGAGTTGCGGTAAATATATCAGCTAAACAATTTGAATTACCGGACCTTGACGATAGAATTGAACGTATATTGAAGCAGGTTGGCTTAAGTCCATTACACTTGGAGTGCGAGATCACTGAGGGTACTTTGATGGAGAACCCAGAACAAGCCCTTAAAATGATGCAGCGTTTGCGTGAGCGCGGCATCCACTTAGCTTTAGATGACTTTGGTACCGGCTATTCTTCACTTGCTTATCTGAAGAAGTTCCCACTTCACACGCTAAAAATAGATAAAGCTTTTATAGATGATATTGCGACAAGCTCAGTTGACAAACACATGACCGAATCAATTATTAACATTGCACACAACCTCGGCTTGAAAGTTGTAGCTGAAGGCGTTGAGCATGAGAATCAGTTGGAAATATTGAAGCGCTACGACTGTGAGATGCTTCAGGGATACTTGTTTAGTAAGCCGGTTAGCGCAGCTAAATTTGAGCAGTTATTAGTTGAGGGCAGAAATATGAAGAACTTGTTAGAATCAAGAAAGCCTAGCCCAATTCGGCCAGGTGTTAGAATTGCCAAACGCTAACCCGGCTTTATAAAAAAATAAAGTACGCAAGTAGCAGCTATCAAAGCCGGTTATTTTACGAAGTTGTACGGTTTTGGAAATAATAAACATAAGCAATAACATCGGCCCCATTATGATCCCACCTATTAGCCAGCGTTTTTACCCATGGCATTTTTAAAAGCTTCAACATAATGGTAAATACTGCTAAAGAGGAAGCTTATCACTGCACTTACCCCCTTCAACATGATGTTGATTCCTTAAATAAATAACTGATTGGATTAACCATATGTCGACTGACTATTACAACGACTGATTCACTTTTGAATAAGCGCCAAATCGATACTAAATTATATTAAACTGCTGTGTAAATAAGCGAGAAATTCGCTATATGATATAAAAAAACCGAGCAAAGGCTCGGTTTCTACATTTAATAACAGAGCGTTAATAAAAAGTTGTACCTTTTTCACGCATAGTTAACAACAGCTCAGCTGGCTGATACTTGTCTGAGTAAGTTGCAGCGTAATGTTCTAGGCGATTGACCACATGTGCAAGACCTAAAGTGTCCATATAACGGAAAGGTCCACCCAAAAACGGTGGAAAGCCAATACCAAAAATAGCACCAATATCACCATCACGTGGACTTCTAACAACCTCTTCTTGCAGACACAATGCAGCTTCATTTAGCATCATCAGAACGCATCGTTCTACCACTGTATCATCTGAGAATTTTGTCTCTGGATTAACCCCAAGTAATTCATAAACTGAATCGTCAATATTTTTACCCGGCTTCTTCGCTTTATAATCGTAAAAACCAGACTTGTTTTTCTTACCCTTGCGATCATTTTCTAATAGCTTATTAAAAGCTTCAGGTGCATTAAAACGCTCACCAAACTGTCCTTTCAAAATTGGAATAATCTTGGTACCTACATCAATACCTACCTCATCCAGTAATTTAAATGCACCAACAGGGAAACCAAACTTAGTCAACGCACGGTCAATCGAATCAAGCGGTTGGCCCTCTAAAGCCATAAAGCCAGCTTCGCTCATATAAGGTGCTAAAATTCGATTAACATAAAAGCCGGCACCATCTTTAACAACAATAGGTGTCTTACCTTGACGCTTAGCAAATTCAACCGTGGTCGAAATGGTTTGATCCGATGTAAGTGCGTGCGGAATAACCTCAACCAATGGCATTTTATCTACCGGAGAAAAATAGTGTAAACCCACTACGTTTTCTGGGCGTTTTGCTTGAGCAGCAATCTCAGCGATAGGGATGGAGGATGTATTAGACGCAAAAACCGTATTTTCATTGCAATGCTCTTCGACATCAGCAACCATTTTTTGCTTCAACTTAACATCTTCAAACACAGCTTCAATTACCATATCGTTGCTTTTGTAACCGCTATAATCCAAACAACCGCTCAATAGAGAAAGTTCTTTTTGCATCTCTGTTTTTAACATGAAATGCTTTTTTACTTTCTTATTCAAAATGTCATAGCTGTAACGTATCGCACCCGCAATGCCGTCAGTACTTATGTCTTTGATACGCGCTGGCACTTTTGCCTTTGTAGCGGTAACGAAGGCAATACCACCGCCCATTAATCCACCACCTAACACACCAACTTTTTTCACTTTAACTGGCACAACGCCGGCGACGCCTGACTCTTTTTTCATGTCCGTTGTTGCAAAGAAAATATCACGCAATTGCTTTGATTCTGGCGTCATAACTAACTGACCAAACAAACGGGCTTCGGCTGCGTAACCTTTTCTTGAATCATTTATGCCGGTTTCTATGCAATCAATAATATACATAGGTGCAGGATAATTACCCAAGGTCTTTGCTAAGGTCTGTTCACGGGCTTTTTTAAACAATATATTACGGCCAAACGAGGTGTTCTCCAACACTTTTGCCGTCAGACCTTTTTTCAACACACGTTTGATTATTTTTTTGTTTGCCATTTCTATAGCAACATCAAGTAATATTGTTTGCGGGACTATGTCGTCAACAATGCCATATTTTTTAGCTTGTTTTGCGCGCACAGCGCCGCCAGTCAGCATCATCTTCATCGCTTGTTGAATTCCGATAAGCGCGGGTAAACGTTGCGTTCCCCCACTTCCAGGTAACAAACCAAGCTGCACTTCAGGTAAACCCAATTGTGTTTTAGAACTATCGGAACAAACACGATAATGGCAAGCTAGCGCTAATTCTAACCCCCCCCCTAAAGCGGGGCCATGAATGGCAGCAACAAATGTTTTTGGCATACCCTGGATGCGATCAAATAACTTCTGACCTGCTGTCGATAAGTCTTGTGCTTCATCTGCGTCACTGCAAGCTGCGAGCATGGTTACATCAGCGCCGGCTACAAACGAATCTTTTTTCCCACTTGCCACAACGATACCGCGTATCTCGCTATCATTCTCAATTTCATCCAGTATTGCGGTAACTTCATCACCAAAGTCCGCTTTCAGCGTATTCATGCTGTCACCAGGCACGTCCATTGTTAATATGGCAATACCGTCTTCTCTTTTGGTTAAGGTAAATGCGCCCATTATTCTGTCTCCACTATCATTGCAGCACCTAGGCCACCTGCAGCACATGCCGTTAATAAACCGGTGCCACCGCCGCGACGGTTAAGCTCGTTTAACATTTGTGTAATCATTCTCGTACCGGTAGCAGCAAATGGGTGTCCGTAAGCTAACGAGCTACCCATGACATTAAATTTATCCATATCAATTTCACCAATAGCTTTATCTCTGCCGAGTTTATCTTGGGCAAACGAATCACTCCCAAACATTTTTACATTCGACAATGTTTGCGCAGCAAAGGCTTCGTGCATTTCAATCAAAGTAAGGTCGTTTAGTGTCATGCCTGCGCGGTCCAACGCTATTGGAGACGCATATGATGGCCCCATTAGCATGTCATCCCATACATCAATAGCGGCGAATGCATAACTTTTCAAATAGCCTATCGGTTTATAGCCTAGTGCTTTCGCTTTGCTTTCCGTCATCATAATAATTGCTGAAGCGCCATCGGTAAGGGGCGTTGCATTTGCTGCCGTAACCGTACCGTGCTTTTTATCAAACACGGGACGAAGTTTTGCGTAGCCTTCTAACTTTGAATTAAAGCGAACGTTATTATCCCGTGAGAACGCCTTTTTATAAGGTTCAGGATAGGCAGTCATTACTTCACTATCTAAATTACCCGCTTCCCAATTTTGGGCAGCGAGGCTATGCGACCTATGCGCTAACTCATCTTGAGCCATACGACTGATGCCGTGTTTTTTGGCCATTTGCTCCGCGGTTTGGCCCATCGACAAACCTGTTGAATATTCAGCAACGGCAGGCGGTACTGGCAATAAATCTTTTAAACCTAGTTTTTTAAGCACTGAGAGTTTTTGACCGAACGTTTTGGTTTTTTGTAAATCAGTCAAAGCACGTGCTAATTTTTTAGAAACACCAATTGGAGATACTGAAGTGGAATCAGCACCACCAGCGATACCCACATCGATATTACCAACAATCATAGATTCAGCAATATTCACTGTAGACTGAAAGCTTGTAGCACAAGCTCGTGACACGCTGTAGGCATCAGTTCGCACATTCATGCCTGTTCCAAGAACAATTTCGCGCGCAATGTTAGGCGCTTCTGGCATTTGCACACCTTGTCCGAATACCAATTGTTGAATAATTAAAGGATCGATATCGTGCTTTAGCATCAACTCATTGACCACCATTTTACCTAAATCGACAGCAGGAACACCGTGAAAATCGGTTGCCATTTTAGCAAATGGTGTACGTAGTCCAGCAACAATGGCAATTCGATCGCCATGCTGGGTTTTTAAAACTTGTTTCTGTGACATAGATTATCCTGTGACTATCAATGAGTTATTACGAACAAAAGCATGACAAAATCTTCTGGTCAGACCTCTTTCGTGTATTGTGACAAAATAAATAGTAAAGTACAAATTTTACACGTGCTAAGAAAAAACACTAGCGATAAGAAAAACAAGACCACGTATAAGTATTTGTTAAGTTAAATAATAAAATACAGAACCATTCATAAATTTACGAGTCGTAAAGTTGAAATTTTCAGATAGATCCACATATAGGACTATTGATGTTTTATGACTAAGCTCGGCGTTTACGACGACAAAACATAAAAATATAGTACAAAATAACGTAAGTAGCGTAACAAAGGCTAAAAATAACTATGGCAGTAGAACAGTTCAAGCAATTACAAGCCCATTTAGACACACAAGTTATCGGACAACCCTCTCTCACGTTGAGTATTCTGATTGCGTTACTTGCGGATGGCCATTTACTTGTTGAGGGTCCTCCTGGGCTGGCAAAAACGAGGGCAGTCAATTCGTTGTCTGACGGCATAGAAGCTGACTTCCATAGGGTGCAATTCACACCCGATTTATTGCCTGCAGATCTAACGGGCACGGACATATATCGTCCGGAAACCGGCGAATTTATATTTCAAAAAGGGCCTTTGTTTCATAACTTAGTTCTTGCCGATGAAATAAACCGTGCGCCAGCTAAAGTTCAATCGGCATTGCTTGAAGCGATGGCCGAACGCCAGATTACAGTAGGAAATACAACCTACAAACTATCAGAACTGTTCTTGGTTATGGCAACACAAAACCCATTGGAACAGGAAGGTACGTATCCCCTGCCTGAAGCGCAACTTGACCGCTTCTTGATGCATGTTGAAATTGGCTATCCGGGTGCAGAGACTGAACTAGAAATTTTGCGTCTGACTCGAAGCGAAGCCATGAAGACGGTGAAGCCTGCAGTTAAAAAGCTGACCCAAGATGATATTACCAAGGCAAGAGCCGAGATAATGGGTATACACCTTGCGCCTACTTTAGAAAATTACATAGTGCAATTGATTATGGCCACTAGGCGGCCTGAAAATTATGACGCCGAACTTGCAACATGGATTGAGTTCGGTGGTAGCCCTCGCGCCACTATCGCTTTAGAACGTTGTGCCCGCTCACATGCTTGGCTTAATGGCAGAGATTTTGTCGGCCCCGATGACGTGCAAGCTGTATTACACAATGTACTTCGCCATCGGATTATACTGAGTTATCAGGCGCAAGCGGAAGGGATCAATGCAAATGCTGTGCTAGATAAAATTGTTAAACTTGTCCCTGTAGGATGATTCAGCTTGAGAATAGTATCCTTAAATTGAGAATGATTGATGTCGCTGATGTTTAACAATGCCAAAAATAATAGCAATGTGGTGACGGGGGAAAATATTCAACAATGGTTAGCCAAATATAAAACCAATGGCGTGGATATCGGTTTGCCTGAACTATTATGCTACCGCTCCTTGTCTCATTTACTTAACTTGCGTCCGGGTAGAGATATAGCGGGCGCATTATCCGGTGGCGATCGTTCCAAGATCAAAGGCCGAGGCATGGAATTTGACGAAGCGCGACATTATCAGCCCGGCGATGACATACGCAGTATCGATTGGCGAGTAACTGCGCGCACAGGTAAAACCCACACCAAAGTATTTCGCGAGGAACGTGAAAGGCCCGTATTCGTTTTTACAGACTTTACCCAATCTATGTATTTTGGCACCGCCTATCTTTGTAAATCGGTACAAGCAGCTCACCTTGCCTCATTAATTACGTGGAACGCGATCCAACGCGGTGACAAAGTTGGCGGTTTGATTTTCAATAACAGTCAAGATATTGAATTAAAACCCAAAGCCCAAGCTAAGAACGCATTAGCATTAATGCAGGCCTTAGTTAATATTCATAAACCTCGATTTGAAGCAATGCAAATAGACGCACAAGGCATATTTTTGCAAGCCGCTCAGCGTTTGCAACATATAGCCAAGCCCGGAGCTTTGGTTTATCTGATTAGCGATTTTAACGGATTAAGCGATGCTGCAATGGCGGTTATTAGCAATATCGCGCGCCATTGCGAAGTCAAAGCAATTTTAGTTAATGACCCAATGGAAATCTCATTACCTAATTCAGCTGTTCAGCAAACGCTCACCATTACTAATGGAGTCGAGCGCCAGCAAGTTAATTTAGGTGAGGCAGCAAATAATCAAAAATATCAGTTGCAACAAGCTTCTCATTTCGAAAGTATAAAACAATCATTTGCTCGATATGCCATTGCATTAAGAACGGTTTCATCTGCCTTCCCGCTTGAACAACAACTGAATCAGCGCGACATGGGAGAGTTACTATGAATTCCATTACAAGCTTTCTAAAGAATATATTGGCAAACACAAATAGCCCTGCAGATGCGTCGCTTGAAGCTGCCTTAGCAAATCTTGCTGACATTAGCGTTGGACAAACACCGTCAATTTGGCCTCTAGCCTGGGGATGGTGGGTTTCAATCTTGTTGGTAGCAGTAGTTACATTCGGCTTTTTTTGGATTGCAGATCGACATATTAGCAAGCACAAACTTAAACGTAGTGCCTTGAAAGCTATTGAAAATACTTCAGATAGCGAATCACAGGCGTTGTCAAAGTTACACGCTATCTTACGCAGTGCAATCATACATTATTTCCCATCTGAAAATCTCAACAGCCTGCAGGGCTTAGCATGGCAAGAGCGGTTACAAGTTGGCGCAAAGCATCATAAGAGAGTCGATGAACAATGCCTCACACAGTTAACCCAACTTGAAGCTAGTTTGTATACGAAAAAGCCTAGTATTACGGTGGGTGATGCTAAAAGTGCTGTTTACCTATGGATAAAGCACTGTTTACCTCCGGCTGCCGCAACATTGCAAAACGCCGAAACGCTGCTGCCTAGTGGAAAAGGAGACCAGCATGTTTGAATTCGCCTGGATTTGGGTGTTTGCTATGCTGCCGCTCCCGCTGCTTATTTATTTTATGCTGCCACGCAAAGCAACGAGCGAAAGCGCTGCGTTACTTGTGCCAAATTACTTAAAAGTACAAAGCCATGCGGGCAAGAGTACAAAAAAATCAACACTTCGATTAATTTTAGCAACGTTAATATGGTGTTGTTTAGTCTCGGCTGCCGCCAGACCACAATGGTTAGGCGAACCCGTTTCCATACCAAATGAAGGTCGTGATCTGATGATTGCGGTCGATCTTTCAGGGTCCATGAAACAAGATGATATGCGCATAAATGGGAGGGCAGTAAATCGACTAGTCATGACCAAATATGTGCTTAGGGATTTTATTAAGCGCCGCATTGGCGACCGCTTGGGATTGATTTTATTTGCTGACACCGCTTACCTACAAGCACCGCTAACATTTGACAGAGATACAGTCAAAACGCTGCTGGATGAATCAGTCTTAGGTTTAGTGGGTGAACGCACCGCTATCGGAGATGCTATTGGTCTTGCCGTTAAACGTTTTGATGACAAAGAAGAATCTAATAGAGTTCTGATACTGTTAACTGACGGCGCAAACACTGCGGGTAATATCACGCCGGAACAAGCGAATGAATTAGCCATTGATAAGGGCGTCACCATTTATACCATCGGTTTGGGTGCTGAAGTACAAGAGGTCGCCAGTGTTTTTGGCCGTCGCACCATTAATCCATCACAAGATCTCGATGAGCGCCTTCTAATTGAAGTTGCTCGGTCAACTGGGGGGCAATACTTCCGAGCTCGCGATACACAAGAATTAGAAGCAATCTACGCAACGCTCGACCGACTTGAACCAATAGAAGGTGAGGGACAAAAACTTCGTCCTCTTACCGCCTTGTTCTATTTTCCTTTAGGGATCGCTGTCATTATAAGTGCGTTATATGCTTTGTTTTATCTTCTTAAGCAGGCTTTCTTCAATTTACAAAAACGTCGTACTTTGATCACTGAGAGTAATATGAGTAACGCACCCGGAGGAAAAAAATGATTGATTGGCAAGCATTTCACTTTATTCGTCCAGAATGGCTAATAGCAATCATTCCATTGCTTATTACTGCTCTATTGCTAACTAAAATCGCGAGTAAGCAGAGTGGTTGGCAAGGTATTGTCTCAAGTCATCTATACCAGCATTTGGTTGTCGCTAAAGACAAGAAATCATACAAACCCCCATTCTATTTAGTTGCTTTGGTTTGGATCCTAGCTTGTGTAGCAATGGCTGGACCCACTTGGCAAAAATTACCTCAACCGGTTTACCAAGTCACCACAGGAAAAGTCATAATTTTGGACATGTCGATGTCAATGCGGGCTACTGATATACTGCCCGATAGGCTCTCGCGAGCGAAATTTAAAGTCATTGATTTACTCAATAGCATTGAAGATGGAGAAGTAGGTTTAGTCGTTTATGCAGGCGACGCGTTTACAATAAGCCCACTAACGTCTGATGTCACAAATATCACGACTCTTATTCCTAGTTTGCGGCCTGAAATAATGCCTATACCTGGTAGCGCCCCGCTATATGCGATGGAACAGGGAGAACAATTATTAGCATCAGCAGGATATAATAAAGGTGAAATTTATTGGGTAAGTGATGGGATTGAATTTGACGATATTAAAGAGCTGCAAGAGCATATAGCAAAATCACCATATCGTTACTCCATATTAGGAGTGGGTACCCAAGCAGGCGCTCCCATAAAGATGCTTGATGGTAGCTTTATGAAAGATGTTAGGGGCAACATTGTGCTTCCTACCCTCAATAGTGGCTACTTTACACAAGTGATCGGCAATACCAATGGTCGCTACACTCCAATTCAAAGCGACGACCGTGACATCGAAAACATGCAATTTAAGCCAATCATGTTAGAAAAAGACCAGGTAACTAATGACATTATTGGTCAAGGGGATCAATGGCAAGATATGGGCGGGATAATAGTACTCATTATTCTTCCATTTGCAGCCTACGCCTTTAGACGCGGAGTTTTTCTTGTATTGCTTAGTACAATGTTGATCTTACCAACAGAGCCTTCCTACGCAAATGACGAAGTGGTTATCAGGGAAAAACCTGAGGCCGATGAATGGGTCAATAACATTTTTAAGAATGCAGATCAGCGGGGCCTTGAAGCATTTAAAAAAGCGGAGTTTGATAAGGCAAGCGATATATTTACCGACCAAATGTGGAAAGGGGCTGCTTATTATAAAAACAAAAATTACGAAGCTGCCTTGAACACATTCATTTCTGTGCCCGGCGCAGAGTCAGCATATAATCAAGGAAATGTACTCGCGCGTTTAGGACAGCTAGAAAAAGCGATAGAGAAGTATGATGAAGCGTTGAAAGAGCGCCCAGGTCATGCAAATGCGACGGCAAATAGAAAACTGGTCGACGATTTGTTAAAGCAACAAGAAGAACAGAGCAAAGATGGTCAGCCACAAGATGGCGAAGATCAACAATCAGATGAATCTGAAAATAGCGAGCAGCAATCGGGCGACCAAGAGCAGAGTGATCAAAAATCAGATGAGTCGCAGCAAGGCGATCAATCTGAACAGCAACAAGACTCAGAACAAGCATCTGAGCAAAACCCAAATGAATCTGAGGACAATGAAGGCAAAAACTCAGAACAAGAGTCTGAGCAACAAGATGCCGAAAGTGCGGCTGAGCAGACAAAGGGTGAAGAAGCTAAAGAGATTGAAGAAGGCGATAGTGGCGAAGATGCTGAGAAAAAAAGTAATCTACAACAGCAAAAACCGATTGAAGAGATGACCGCTGAAGAAAAAGAGCAAATGCAACGCATGCAAATGCTAATGAACAAGATACCTGATGACCCCGCTTTTCTGCTACAACGAAAAATGCTTTTAGAATCACAAAACAGGCGAAGTGAGAGATTCTCAAAGCCGAATAAGAAGGATTGGTAGTAATGAAACATAACTCCATTTGGTATTTTTGCTTGGTAACAGTTTTTTCTTCCGTTGCTCTGTTTGCATCCAATGCAGCAATGGCAAAAATCACTGACTTACGTGTATCTGTCGATAAAAATCCGATTATGATTGATGAAGCCCTGCAGCTGATTATTAGTGCTGAAGGCGAAATTACATCTCGACAAATTGATTTATCCGCATTAGAAAACGACTTCCGTATGTCGAGCACTTCAATCAGCCAGTCGACGCGATCTATTAATTTCAATACAACGAAAACAACAACTTGGGTAACCCAATTATTTCCAAAATCGATAGGAACATCTACGATCCCTGCGTTTGAAATGGACGGACAAAAGAGCCAAGCATTCGATGTTATTGTGACGCCCATCGGTAATGGTCAAGGCGAGACTGCTCGGGATTTTTATGTCACTGCAAACGTCGATATGGCGACTGTTTATTTGCAACAACAAATAAAATACACAAGCAAATTGCTGATGGCGAAAGATATTCAACGGGGGTCTTTACAAGCGCCTGAGCTAGAAAACGCAATTATCAAACAGGTAGGTGAAGACAAGGAATACGAAGACTTTCAAAATGGTGTTCGATACAGAGTCATCGAACGTACCTATGCGATTATTCCCCAAGCAAGTGGTTCATTTTCTATTTCAGGTACGGTATTCAATGGTGAAGCTGCTGCCGACTCACGCCAATCATTTGGCTTTATCAGCAGAACCAAACCTATTAATCGCGTATCACCTACTATTGCTTTAATCGTGCTCCCTATTCCTGATAACTATCAAGACCATTGGTTACCCAGCGAATTTGTGCAATTAAACGAAGAATGGCAAAAAGATCCCAAACGTATTGTATTAGGTCAACCCATTACCCGCACCATAACATTGACGGCGGCAGGCTTGGTTGAAGAGCAACTACCGGAAATTGCTGGAGTGTACCCACCTGACTTCAAAACCTACCCCGACCAAGCGAGCACCGCAACGGTAGACAAAGGTTCAGTGCTGTTTGCACAAAAAGTCCAAAGCGAGGCAATTATTCCAAATCGAGTTGGTACATTTGTGCTTGGCGAAGTGGTTGTTCCATGGTTTAACGTTGTCACAAAACAAACAGAATATGCCAAGCTTCCTGCTCGTTCTATTGAAGTATTGCCGCCTAGTTACGAAACAGTTTCCAACATTGAACCCATTTCAGCACTGAATCAGAAACCACTAATAACCTCCATTGAACCCTCACCGGCTCCAAATCAACTGGCGACCAACAATACGCTCGATGAGTTTAGTATCGATTGGCTACACGTGAGTTTGTTCGTTCTTTGGTTGGTGAGTCTAGGTATGTTTGGTTTCATGCTCATCACCAATAAACGCAACGGTATTATGCGCCAAGTAAACGCCAGGAAGACTATGACCAGCGAGGCTGAGTTATGGAAAAGTTTGCAAAAATCGATTGATTTAAATAATGTTAAAGAGACAAATCAGACACTGGCAAAATGGTTAGAGGTTTTAACCCAACAGCCTATTCAATCGATTAACCAGTGTTTTATAGCAATGAATGCAGATCAATGCGTGGCTCAGTACAATCATATGATGGAAAGCGCGTATGGTTGTGCCCAAGCTGAATGGCGCAACGACGAATTTATTGCAGCACTAACAGCATTCAGAAAAGATATTATTCAGCGACATCAACAAAACCAAGATCAATTTAGCTTGTACCCAAAAACATAACAAGTCTAAAGCCAAATACTTGAGCCACTATTAGCGTATAGCTAACGTGGCCTTCAATTCGTTATACTGCACGTTAACGACAAAAATAAAAAATGAGAGGGACATGATGAAACGACTAGCCCAAATAAGTAAACCAGCGAAACTATTCGCCATATCAAGCTTAGTCATTGCGATGGCAGCTTGCAGCCCTGCATCGAATAAGGACAGCCTACAAATACAATCAGCCCAAACCGAAAATGTTACTGCACCTGCAAGTGAATCTGAAAGGCTTGCTGCCTTTTTTACACAAAGCAGAGAAACTGATCTCAAACGTTCACCGATGACGCAAAGCTATTTAGGAATCAAGTGGGATTACGGTAAATGGGGTGACTTTTCAGAAGCAAAAGCAGATGAAACTCGCGTTCTTATGGAGAATCGCTTAAAACAGGCCAGCGAATTTGATGTCACAACATTAGGTGAGTCAGAAAAGCTAAGCTTAACTATTTATAAGGTTGATTTGGAGCGTAAGCTTGCCAACGACGAGTTTAGGCATCATACCTATATCATGGACCAATTCAGCGCTTGGCATACAACGGTGCCGAGTTTCTTAATTAATATTCATCGGATAGAGAATGAAGAAGATGCGCAGGCCTACATTAGCAGGCTCAGCAAAGTGGATACTTTGTTTGATCAAGTTATCGACCAATTAAGAGTTCGAGAGAAGCTAGGGGTCATGCCTCCAACATGGTCGTACGACCAAATGATGCAAGCTGCTGCGAATGTTGTAAAAGGCAACCCTTTCGCTGAAAGCCCTGAAGATTCGACAATATTAGCCGACTTCAAACAAAAGCTAGATGCATCAGGACTCAGTAATGCAGAAAAGTCGGGATTAATTGCAGACGCCAATAGTGCATTACTAAGCTCAGTCAAACCGGCCTATGCAAAGTTAATTCAAGAATTAGGCAAACAGCGCTTATTAACCCCAGAGGGTGACGGTGTATGGCGATTGCCAAATGGCAGTGAATGGTATCAAAACAGATTAAATTGGTTCACTACAACTGAGTTGAATGCACAAGAAGTGCATCAAATTGGATTAGACAATGTGGAGCGCATTCACAATCAAATGCGCAGCATCATGGAGCAAGTTAAATTCAAAGGTAGTTTGCAGGAATTTTTCTTGTTCATGCGTAATGATGACCAGTTTTATTACGCTGACTCGGACCAAGGTCGCGAGCGTTATATGACTGAAGCAAAAGGCTTTATTGATAAAATGGAAGCTAAATTACCAGCGTATTTTGGCCTAACACCAAAAGCCCGTATGATTGTGAAGCGTGTTGAAGCTTTCCGTGAACAATCTGCAGGTAAAGCTTTTTATCAAAGTCCGTCAAAAGATGGTAGTCGTCCAGGCACCTATTATGCGAATTTGTTTGATATGCGCAGTATGCCCACATACCAAATGGAAGCGCTCGCTTATCATGAAGGTATTCCGGGCCACCACATGCAAAGAGCCATTGCACAAGAGCTTGAAGGTATTCCTGAATTCCAAAAGTACGTTTCATTTACCGCTTATACTGAAGGCTGGGGTTTGTACACAGAAGAATTAGGTAAAGATATGGGCTTTTATGCAGACCCCTACTCTGACTTTGGGCGCTTAGCAATGGAGCTCTGGCGTGCTTGTCGGTTAGTGGTAGACACAGGCATTCATGAAATGCAGTGGAGTAGAGAAAAAGCAATACAATATCTGGTCGAAAATACACCAAACCCGGAGGCTGATTCTGTTAAAGCAATTGAGCGTTACATTGCTATGCCAGGACAAGCGACAGCTTACATGATTGGAAAACTTAAAATAATGGAGTTGCGCGATAAAGCGCAGGCTGAGTTAGGCGATAAATTTGATTATCGTGGTTTCCACGACACACTCCTAAAAAACGGTCCTTTACCAATGACACTATTGGAAGAGCGCGTAAACAATTGGATCGTAGCGTCTAAATAGCACTTTTGCAAAAGGCGCAGCCTTTACTAAAGTGAAAAATAATAAAATCGCATAGGTTTTCCCTGTGCGATTTTTTTACTATTTAAAGCACGCTAAAAAATCCCTTTTGCGGCGGGTAAATCATTGTTCGAAAAATTCTTTTAAATGACGTATTGTTTAAAAAGAATTTAAAAAAGAAGGAACTTCATGTTTTCGCGAAATAAAAAACAAAGCTCATCGGTCTCTAATGACATGATGGTAAAACAAAAACGATATGAAGCCCTTGTTAAGGCATTTCATGCAGATATATTCCGCTATGCAATGTGGCTTATAAAAGATAAAGCGATTGCTGAAGATGTGGTTCAAGAGACATTCCTGCGCGCATGGAAGTCACTTGACTCACTTAAAGATCAAGCCGCAGCCAAATCATGGTTAATTACTATTTTGCGCCGTGAGAATGCGCGACGCTTTGAACGTAAACAATTTGACCTCGTCGATATTGATGATGTTGTCGTTGCTGACCCACATAACTTTGGTGACGTGGCATTAGAACATCGAGAACTAAGAAGAATTATGTCAGACCTCAGCGAAGAATATAGAGAGCCATTAATGATGCAAATTTTAATGGGTTTCACCGGTGATGAAATTGCTGAGCAACTTAACCTTAATAAAAATACGGTAATGACCAGACTATTTAGAGCAAGAAACCAAATTAAAGACGCCTTGCTAGGCGAACAAACCAAAGGAGAACAGGTAAATGGATGAACTATCATTTCGCCGCTCCATTTATGCGGAGCCAAACACAACCGATCCCGATATTATTCAGGCAGCCAAAAATGACCCAGCAAAGCAAGCATTTTGGGACGAAGTTAAAGCAATGGACACACAATTAGCGCAAGCAATGAACATAGCGGTTCCCGAGAATTTCGCTGAGAAGTTGATTTTGCGTCAAGGCATGGATGAGTTTACGCAAAAACGTAGAAAGCGCCCTTGGTATGTCGCCATTGCAGCATCGGTAGCGATGGTAGTTGGGGTTTCTTACATGACATTACTTGCAAACAATAATGGATTAGCTAGTGATGTATTTGCACACGTTAGTCATGAGTACATGAATAAAGAAATGACGATGGGTGGGCAAAATATCACTCAAGAAGCTATCAACGAAAAAATGGCTACTTTCAATGGTGCATTGTCTGAAGACATTGGCGAAGTGGTATCGGCTAACTATTGTTACCTGAACACTATTAAAAGCCTGCATATGATAGTTAGAGGCGAAACAGGCTTAGTAAACCTATTTATAGTGACGGACAATAAGAGCAAAGAACAAGCGGAAAACTTTAGTAACGATGAGTTTATTGGGACTTCATTTTTATTGAGTTCAGCCCAAATTATTATTATTGGCAACGATAGAGAAGATGTATCGCAACTACAACTAGTCGCAAAAAACGCGTTTAAATTTTAAAACACACCACTCGGGTGAGACTATTTAGCCGCAATAGCTTATTCATTGCGGCTTTTTTTTGACTAAATATTTACAATTAACAACAATAATTTAATTCATTTCATAAAGATCATAATCTTACCATGTTCGCTATCACAAGTTGGGGTTGAACAGCCTTATCTGTTATCATGTTTAAAAGAATAATAATAATAGAGAGTAATATGGAAACTGGTACCCTTATATCTTTGGCTATATACTTTATCGCAATGATAGGTATAGGCGTCTACGCATATAGACAAAATGAGGACACGTCGTCTGGATATTTACTCGGTGGCAGAAAACTTAGTGCTCCTGTAGTTGCATTATCAGCAGGCGCGTCCGATATGAGTGGCTGGATGCTACTTGGTATTCCGGGGGCAATGTATTTGTCCGGCGCATCATCGCTTTGGATTGCCTTTGGATTGTGCCTAGGTGCATGGCTAAATTACATCATTGTTGCACCTAGATTAAGAGTATTCACTGAGCTAGCGAAGGATGCCATTACACTACCCGATTATTTTGAGAATCGATTCTTTGATTCTAGCCGCTCACTAAGAATTATAGCTTCAATCGTTATTATCATTTTCTTTACGCTTTATACTTCCGCTGGTATCGCTGCTGGAGGTAAATTGTTCGAATCGTCTTTTGGTTATAATTACGAAGTCGGTTTGTATATTACTGCCGGTGTCGTTGTTTGTTATACCTTGTTCGGTGGTTTTATGGCCGTTAGCTTAACTGACTTCGTGCAAGGTATTATTATGTTTATCGCATTGGTAATGGTGCCTACAGTTGTTGTTTTTGAACTCGGCGGTATTAGTAATACATTAGACATCTTATCGAAAAGCGACAGCAACCTACTTTCCTTATTTGTTGATGCAAGTACCGGTGCGACAGTTACCTTTGTCGGTATTGTCTCTTTGATGTCATGGGGTTTAGGTTATTTTGGCCAGCCACATATCATTGTGCGATTTATGGCGATATCTAGCATAAAAGAAATGCCGGCTGCTCGTCGTATTGGCATGTCTTGGATGGTTGTATCTATTTTTGGTGCTGCCGCTACCGGTTTATTTGGTTTGGCGTATATGAGCTCTACAGGCCAATCGTTAGATGACCCTGAAACCATTTTTATTACCCTTTCTCAATTATTGTTTCATCCTTTAGTCGGTGGCTTCTTACTAGCAGCAATTCTAGCAGCCATAATGAGTACTATTTCTTCACAATTATTAGTTACCTCTAGTTCACTAACAAGAGACGTGTACGTTACTTTTATTGACCAACAATGCAGCGAACAAAAACAAGTTGTTATTGGACGAATATGCGTAGCATTAGTTGCCGTTGTTGCGATTGCCCTTGCATATGACCAAGACAGCAGTATTTTGTCCTTAGTAAGTAACGCGTGGGCTGGTTTTGGCGCCGCATTTGGGCCATTAATCTTGTTTTCTTTACTATGGAAGAATATGAGTAGAGTTGCAGCGATCGGTGGGATTGTGAGTGGTGCAGCGACAGTATTGGTATGGATTTACGCACCTATAGGTGAGAATGGAGACTCTATTTATCCCGAACTATATGCCATCATACCGGGCTTTGTAGTTTCCAGTATTGTGATTGTCGTAGTTTCCTTAATTAAACCTGAGAGAAACGACAAAGTTCGCTCACTTTTCGAATCATTTGTCGATAAGTATGCATTAGAAAGTAAGAGTTAATTCAAAAGGATGTTAGTTTAACTATGGGTTTTTTCGCTGCTCGGCAACCAATTTTAGATAGGCACAAGTCATTATTTGGCTATGAATTGCTCTTTCGCACAAGCTTGGACAACGTATTTCCAGACGTTGACCAAGAGAAAGCGACATCCAAAATGATAGAAGTTTTACAGTTTGACCTCGGCATGGATCGTATTTCCGAAGGTAAGCTAGCATTTATCAACTTTACGGAAAAAACGCTTCTTGGCGGTTATCCTGAGCTCCTTCCCAAGCAAAAAATCGTGGTCGAGATATTAGAAACAGCAAAACCAACTAAATCTCTTTTTCTAGCATTACAAAAACTACATAATAAAGGCTACATGCTGGCGCTAGATGACTTTGTGCATGATGAAAGATGGATTCCATTTTATCGGCTAATCGACATTATAAAAATCGACTACCTGGAAAGTTCAATGGAAGAAACTCGTAAGACGATAGCTGCGGTTAGAAAGTATACTCATATTAAGTTACTCGCCGAAAAAGTTGAGACGAACAAACAATTTAAAGAAGCGTTGAACCTAGGGTTCGATTACTTCCAAGGTTACTTTTTTAGTCGACCTGAAGTGATCAAAAGTATAACGCTTACGCCGGCTCAAACTTCGATTGCCGGCCTCTTGAATAAAGTGACCGCAGAAGAGCCTAACTTTGATGAAATTGCACAGCTATTTGAATTAGACGTAACCCTTTCATTTAAGCTATTACGTTACACACAGTCAGCTGTTTTTAAGCGCCGAAACCCAATTAAAACTATTAAACAAGCCGTTTTAATGCTTGGTAAAACTGAACTTGAACGCTTCGTAGGTTTGCTATTTGCTGCTCAATTTAGTGATGCTAAACCGCAAGAGCTTATTCGCTTA
>JAWUVZ010000047.1:0-7649 GCA_034112105.1 Glaciecola sp.
AGCCAGTGCCCCCTGTAATTAAAATATGCTTTGACATAATGATTTATTCCTTAGTACAAGATAGTGATAATGACACTGAATCGGAGAAACGAAGGGCATGAGGTTTATCAACTTCAGCTTCTGCAAAAGTGACCCACGGATGCTCCGCTGCAATGTTTAATATGTCGTGAGTTAATTTTTCCAATAAGTAAAAACGATTGTCTTCAACAAGCCTAATAATAGCTTTGGTAATGATCTTATAATTTAACGCATGGTCCATCAGATCAGAGTCGGTTGCTTTTTTAGCGTCGTAATGAATTTTTACGTTAATGACCACATCTTGCTGATTTTTAATTTCATCATCATTAATACCAATGTAGGTACGAAGTCGTAAATTTTTAATTCTTATTGTGGCTTGATTTAAGTTCATTTATTCAATATTTCCCTTTGTTGTTAATCATCTGAAACTTTCTATGTGATTGTTTTTAAAAAATTGTCATACTAACCACGTATATCAATGAAATTATCAACGATACCTATCCACCTAAACGTGCTCACTCATATTAACAAGCAACTGAGTTAACTAAAGATAAATTTGTATCACCGGTATTTATTACTTTCGCAAAAGAGGCTACATGGATATTAAATCACCCATCGCAAAAGCTATGATTGTTATGGCCTGCGTCATTATTGTTCTTGCTGGTATTAAAGCGGCAAGCGTCATTATGGTACCATTTCTATTATCAGCTTTTATTGCTATAGCCTGCAGTCCGCTAATTAATTGGGCTAGCAGATACAGGATCCCACGTTGGGCATCAGTTACCTTAGTTATACTGATAATACTGGTGATTGGTTTTATGCTTGCGGGTTTAATTACACAGTCATTGAGCGAATTTCAACAAAACATGCCTATTTATAGGGAGCAGTTGTCCGGTGAATTTGCGTGGGTAATAAACAAACTCAATGTATTAAACATCAATATCGATAAAGATTTATTGTTAACTTATCTCGATCCTGGCGCAGCAATGTCGGTGGCCACAGGTTTCTTAAGTGGCTTGGGTAGCGTTTTATCTAATTTGGTACTTATATTATTGACTGTTATTTTTATGTTGTTTGAAGCCGAAAGTATGCCAAAACGCATTCACGTCGCGTTTTCAGATCCTGACATGAAAATGACACATATAGACCGATTTTTGCAATCAGTTAACAGTTACCTAGGTATTAAAATGTTAGTTAGTTTAGGTACTGGTATTTGCATTGGTATTTGGTTGTACTTTCTTGGCATTGATCACTTTTTACTGTGGTCAGTCCTCGCATTTATGTTTAATTTTATTCCTAATATTGGTTCAATTATTGCGGCTGTACCAGCAGTTTTAATGGCATTCGTCGAATATGGCTTTACTAAAGCGGGCTTAACAGGTCTGGGTTTCGTGTTGGTAAATATGGTGATGGGCAATGTAATTGAGCCGCGATTCATGGGCCGTGGTCTCGGCCTGTCAACCCTAGTAGTGTTTTTATCATTGATATTCTGGGGATGGCTGTTAGGTAGTATTGGTATGTTGCTCTCGGTTCCACTGACAATGGTGGTAAAAATCGCTCTTGAATCGAGAGAGGAGAGCAAGTGGTTAGCAATCCTGTTATCGAGTGACGAATCACAGAGCAGCATGACCGCAATAACAAATGAAAAAGCCAAAGATGTGAAAAGTACTGATGAACCAACTTAGCGGCTTTTTTCAGTTAACTTTTGCACACATTGATGTAACGTTATTAATAAATAAACGCTAAGGTTGAAATGATGCCATCGGCTCGTAAAAAGATTGCTCAGCAAATTATCGGACATAAACTTATTGGAATTATTCGTCTTAATAATTCCTCGTCTGTGCAGGCAACACTGAGTTGTCTTGTGCAAGGTGGCGTTAAGGTATTGGAGGTTACTTCCAATACCCCTGATTTTTGCCTGCATATTGAATTGGCAAGACAACAATTTCCGGCTGTTTTGATAGGAGCTGGTACTATCTTAAATGCAGAATTAGCCACGAAAGCTGTTGCAGCAGGGGCTCAGTTTTTAGTTACTCCAACGGTTAATGCAAAGGTTGTTGAAATAGCTCACGCTAATAACATCCCAGTATTGATGGGTGCAACGACGCCAACCGAAATTGCAAATGCGCTTGGGTATGGTGCCGACATTATCAAATTGTTTCCGGCAAACGCATTATCTATCGACTATTATAAAGCACTTAAAGGTCCATTTTCAGACACCCCAATGTTCGCTGTAGGCGGCATTAGTGCAGACAATGTTGCTGCATGGTTAAGTTCTGGAATACAAGGTGTTGGCGTTGGGGGGGAATTAGCGCAAGAAGTAAGCAGTGAAAATTCAATGGCGGAAAATATTCGATTTATAAAACAGTTTATAGCTAATAATAATTTATAAACGTTGTCTAAATGCGGCGCTAAAAACACGTCGATAATTAATTTTTTACCACCGGTTATATGGGGTTATTACTAAAGCGTTGATGAGGTAGTTGCATGCAAAATCGACTACCTTTATCGAGCTTACTGTGTATATGTAATTCACCACCATAGCTTTCCAACATATCAACGACTAAGGCTAAGCCTAGGCCTTGCCCCTCAGAGTAAGTGTCTAAACGTCGACCACGCTGTGTAATGGCAGAAATAGCAGATTCAGAGACCCCTTTTCCATCATCTTCTACACAAACTAAAGTGCATGTTACTTGTTTTTCATAAGTCACTTTGACAGTCGATTTAGCTGCTTTGCAAGCATTGTCTAGCAAGTTTCCGAGTATTTCCATGTAATCGGTTGGGTCAATTGAAAGCGATGCGGGTTTGGGTACTTGTAATGTTAGTGATAGTGCTTTTTGTTGATAAATCTTAGCCATAGCATCCAGTAATGACTGAGTTGCAGGTGCAATATCAATACTGGGTAAAAAGCCTACTACGTTAATAGTTGCGCGTTTTAGTTGGCGTTTAACAATATTATCAATATGCAGAACGGGCTCTTTAATATCGTTACTTAAGTCAGCTTGACCAAGGATAATACTCAATGGTGTTTTTATACTATGCGCTAAATCATCTAAACTTTTTTTATAGCGTTCTCTTTGCTGCTTTTCACTATCAAGGAGCTTATTGATGCTTTTCTGCAGTGGTTGAAGTTCGGGAGGGTAAGTATCGTTAATTCTATCAATTTTGCCTTCTTCAATTTCGCCAATACGAGCGATAATATGCTGCATTGGCATAAATACGCTGCGTAACGACAAGGCAATTAAACCAAGTAAAACCAAACCTAAAACTGCAATCCATCCCCATAGGCGGTTAATAAACATGCTGAGTTCGCGTTGGTAAGTATTCTTATTATTGATGACTAAAAAGATAACTTCTTCAAATTTACCATCAATTAAAAACTCTGCTTTTTTGGAGAGTGCAAAATGTGGACTTTCCTCATCAAAGTCATCTAAGAAAATAGTTTCACCCGGCAAATTCCCTTCCGTTTTACTCGATAGCGCGTCGAACATATCGGCGGTAATATTATTATCAATAGAAGACTGAGATTGCCAAACCTGTTGCTCTCTCCACTTTATGGTCGCAACTAAGTCGGAGCCCGGCAGATTTAAGTCTTCAACAAAAAGCCTAGAAGCCATCACTACTGAACCTTCTTCGAATTCAAATTCAGAAATCATAGCGAATGCTGTAGTGTATAGTTCTTCTTTTTTAGCCTGCATCAAACTTCGTTCATAAGCGTTTTGCATTGAAAATATGATGGCTGGAAAAAAAATAGCAGCAAACAAAAAGCAGGTAAAAAATATGCGACGTGTAATTGACCAAGTTTTCATTTTAGTAGCAACTTAACGCAAGTTAACATTGAGTCGGTAGCCTCTACCGCGCAATGTTTCAATTGGTTTGATCTTGTTATCTTTATCCATCTTACGTCGCAGTCTACCAACAAATACTTCAATAACGTTGCTGTCTAAATCAAAATCCTGGTCGTAAATATGCTCAACCATTTCAGTTTTAGATACCACTTTATTTGGGTTCATCATTAAATATTCAATGACTTTATATTCGTATGCAGTCAACTCCACAGGCTCGTCGTTAACATAAAGTTGATTGGCAAGGGTGTCCAGTGACAGTGCTCCTTTTTGAATTAAGGGACTCGCTTGACCTGCACTGCGACGAATTAAGGCTTTAACCCGCGCTACTAATTCTTCATGTACAAATGGCTTGGTTAGATAATCGTCAGCGCCACATTCTAAGCCTCGCACCTTTTCTTGCCAACGGTCTCGTGCAGTAAGAATAATAATGGGGCAGGTGATATCACTGGCGCGGGCTCGTTGTATAACTTCAAATCCATCGATACTCGGTATACCAACGTCGATGATAGCTAAATCGTAGTCGTATTCTTTTAGCTGATATAGTGCCTTTTCACCATCGTCAGCTAAGTCGACACTAAATCCTTGTGATTGCATATATTGGTCTAGTTGAAGCAGTAATCGGCTATCATCTTCGACTATCAAAATTCGCATTGGTAACTCCGTTTATACACTTGCAATGATATGAACAATATTGACACACTACATAAACAGATTAGCGGCTAACTTTACCCGTTATTGCATCAACTGTGACATAGACTACGCGTCCAGATTTTTGATGGATTTTAACTCTGTAGACACTTCCACGGCTTTCTACTTTTAACACTTTTCCTGGAACCGCTTGTAGCGCTTTTTGTGCTGCTTGCGACTTACTTATTCTTTGCTGTTCTTGTTTGTCTTTAGCGACAGCTGCAGGAACCAATACAAGATGACTGGATAAAATAAGCGTGAAAGCTAGAAAAAGATAGCGCAGCGTGATCAAAGTGGAGTACCTACTTATTCGTTAATGACTCATTTTGGCGTTTATACATCGACTATTATGCAGTGTTTTGCTGAACTCAAGCTGAATAAGATTGAAAGCTGCAGCGCATATGTTAATAAGATTATCACGAGTTTATAGTAAAAATAAACAGTAGATTACGGCAACTAGACCTAGCTAAACATCTAGTTTTTTTCGAAGTTGTTTTTGCTGGCCACTTTTGGTTTTACTATCCATTCGTTTTCGTTGTGATGAGCGACTCGGTTTTGTTGGTTTTCTAACGGGTTTCTCGTAAGTGCTTGCTTTGATGACTTGCGTAAGTCGTTTGATAGCATCTCTTTTGTTCTGTTCTTGCGTGCGATGATTTTGTGCTCGAAGAACCAATATGCCCTCGGATGTAATGCGAGTGTCATTGCTATTAAGTAGCTTCGCTTTCATTTTATCGGGGAGTGACGATTTATGAATATCAAATCGTAAATAAATGGCCGTCGCAACTTTGTTGACATGTTGGCCCCCCGCACCTTGGGAACGAGTAGCAGTTAAACTAAACTCACTTTCGTCAATACTGACTTGGTGGGTAATAAATACAGGCATATTAATTATATTGTCTCGAGTTGCTTGGTGACTTTTACGTCCAATTAGCACTAAATATATTTGTTAACAAGTATATTTAGTGCATAGATGCACTGTGTATATGCGCCTAGGGCGTATATAAAAAATGCACATAGACTTTATGGTAGCACTTTTTTAAATGGTTTAACTGTCACGGATTTGAACACACCCTCTGTCACATAAGGGTCGGACTCTGCCCACGCCTTTGCATCTAACAATGATTCAAACTGTGCAATTATCAGTGAACCGGTAAAACCAGCCTCTGCAGGATCCTCACTGTCAATTGCAGGGGTTGGTCCGGCAACTAAAATTCGGCCTAAATCAACTAGTGCACTAATTCGTTCTAAGTGAGCTGGCCGTGCTTGTATTCGAAGCGCTAAGCTGTTTTCAACATCTTCAGCATAAATAATATACCACATGATTTTTTCCTTTATCTACAGACTAAATCGCTTGTTAAAGCAACGTCGCAGCTTTCATCTTTGCCACAAAGCTACCTAACTCTACTAGCATTTTGTCTTTGTCTGCTAAGTTAGCCTCAATCAGATTGACTGTAGCAGACCCTGAAATAGCGCCTGCTGCCCCTGACTGAATGGCATTTGCTACCTGTTCAGGCGTGCTGATACCAAAGCCAAGTAACGGAGGCGCAACTTTATATTGTTTTAGCTTACCAATGAGTTCTGCCGCTGGAATTTCGACAGCAGTTTCAGTGCCAGTCACGCCGGCTCTGCCTAGTAAGTATGTATAGCCATCTGATTTTTCACCAATGGCTTTTAAGGTTTCATTGCTCGCATTTGGTGGTGCAATTAATATTTGGTGAATGTTATGTTGCTTCGCGATATCAATGAATCGGTCGGCTTCTCTCAATGGCACATCCGCAATAAGGATCGAATCAACACCAGCGGCGGCGGCTCTTGCATAAAAATTATCGATACCGTTAGCTAAAACTAAATTGCTATACAACAATAAACCAATAGGCACCGTTGGGTGGTTTTTACGCACCTCGGTTAATATATCAAAGCAAATTTGCGGTCTTATACCGCTGCGTAACGCTCGGATACTTGCTTTTTGGATTGTTGGGCCATCTGCAATAGGATCGGAGTAAGGAATACCTAACTCTAAGGCGTCGGCACCGCTTTCGACCAACTTGTCGATAATAGCCAATGATGTCTCTTTGTTCGGGTCGCCAATCATTACGAACGGAACAAAAGCACCTTCATTTTTCGCCTTAAGGCTGGCAAACATATCTGCGTAACGAGTTGTACTCATAGCTTGTCTCCTAAAATCTTGACGACGTGTTCTAGATCTTTGTCACCGCGTCCTGATAAATTCAAGACGATGATCGTTTCCTCAGTCGCTTCATCCGCCATATTTAACGCATAAGCTAGCGCATGGGCTGGCTCTAATGCTGGAATAATGCCTTCTTTTTTGGCTAATAGTTGAAATGCGTTTAATGCTTCTTCATCAGTAATAGCATAGTATTCAGCTCTACCCGTTTCAGCTAAAAATGCATGTTGCGGGCCAACTGCTGGATAATCTAGGCCAGCAGATACTGAATAAGACTCTTCAATTTGACCATCTTTGTCTTGCATAATGTAAGTGTATGCGCCGTGTAAAATACCTTTCGTACCTGTCACGATAGTTGCACCATGTTCTTTGGTATGAATACCTTTACCGGCCGGCTCAACACCAATAAGGCGTACTGATGGCTCATCAATAAAGTCGGCAAACATACCAATCGCATTAGAGCCACCGCCAACACAAGCGCCAACTGCATCAGGTAAACGACCTTCTTTCTCCAAAATTTGGGCTCGAGTCTCTTCACCAATCATGCGATGATATTCACGCACAATCGTTGGGAATGGGTGAGGGCCTGCTGCCGTGCCCAGCAAATAATGTGCTTTGTCATAGTTTGCAGACCAGTCACGCATTGCTTCATTAACAGCGTCTTTTAAGGTACCTGAACCCGAATCAACTGGAATAACTTCCGCACCCATTAAGCGCATTCTAAATACGTTAGGCGATTGTCTTTCTATGTCTTTGGCACCCATATAAATACGAGCTTTTAAGCCAAGCAATGCACATGCTAGCGCAGTCGCAACACCATGTTGACCTGCGCCAGTTTCTGCAATTACCTCTGTTATCCCCATGCGTTTGGTTAACAATGCTTGACCCAATACTTGGTTCGTTTTGTGCGC
>JAWUVZ010000048.1:0-43513 GCA_034112105.1 Glaciecola sp.
AACTCAAACAATGGTTGGGCTAGAAGCCTTAGCACGATGGAAACACCCAGAAAAAGGATTTATTCCCCCCAATAAATTTATTCCTATTGCAGAAAAACTGTCATTAATGACGTTACTCACAGAGTCTATGATGACACAGGCAGTTACCCATTTATTATCATTTATAGCCATCGAACCGAAGCTCAAAATAGCCATTAACATTTCTGCCAGCGAGTGCTCGAATCCATATATAGCGCAGCTAACTAAAAAGTTAATAAAAGAAAACCATCTCAAGCCGGAACAAATCGAATTTGAAATAACTGAGTCTGTATTAATAGAACAACCTGACTTATCAATAGAAATGTTAACGGAGCTTCACAATTTGGGTATTAGCATTGCCATTGATGATTTTGGTACAGAGTATTCATCGCTCAGTTATTTAACTGCGTTACCCATCGATGTGCTTAAAATAGACCAGAGTTTTATACAAGGCATTGGGCTCAATCCTCAACAAGAAATAGTGATTGAATTTATTATCGATTTAGCAAAACGCTTGTCCCTCAGCGTGCTTGCCGAAGGCATTGAAACACAAACACAAGCCGATTTTTTAATTGAAAATGGTTGTAACTACGTTCAAGGATATTTTTATTCCAAACCTTGTTCAGCCAAGGACATTATTAAATTACTTGAGGAGTCTAGGGCAAATTAACAACATAGACTAGCCCATGTAACAGCTGCATTTAAGAGTGGTTTTGAGCTTGCTCAAATATGATTTAGAAAAAGTTAGCGAAATATTTGTTGTTGAGGTCTCATAGTCCGCTGGCCTTTAGTACTGTAATCTTGATAGAAAGATGCTAAGCGCCTTGCCTCAGAATATTGAATACTCGCTCACCAAATATTTGGCCGTTGATGCTTTAAAAAAAATATCTTAGTTTAGATCATGAATTTTACTGCTGCTGTTGCCTGATTAGCGGATTTGCGTACATATGTAACAATTTTCGCTGTTCTTCAGAACTTAGCATCACTAACCGCGACTCGAGATAACGCTGCGCTAGCTGAGGCTCCTTAACACGCTTCGCTAGCTGAGGCTCCTTAACACGCTTCGCTACCTCATCACTAGCTGAATCCGTTTTAGCCGATTCATCTTGATATTCACTATTCAACAAGTGCAGCGCTATGCTGGAAGTAGAAAAAGTTTGATAACCGGCTAGGATTTCTTGATCAATAAAAGCCGAAACCTCTTTTGCATTGCCAAATTGATTGCCGACGAGTTTACCGAAATGCACATGTACTCTGCCTTTTTGACCGGTGATGCCGTTGACGATACTTTGCATGTCCTCGTTATCCGGTTTGTCATAACCACCTTCTTTTGCGGCTTGGCACAATTCTTTTGCTTTGCTTACATCACATGGGTCAAATTCATAGGAAATAGACACAGGTACAATTCTCAAATTTGCAATGTAGTCAGAAAAATCAATCTCTTTTGGTTTGTTTAGTGACAGCATCGAAATAATAGCTGGGTTAGTTATATCAATACCGTCTTTTGCTCGGCCCTCGCGTTGCGCAATCCAGAGGTGCTGTTTGTCATTTTTTAAAGAACAGTAGATGTATTCACTGAGTAACTTAGCCGCCGCTAATTTTGCCCTTCGGCCTTCGACTGAACGCTGAACTACAAAACACTTATTCAGGCGCAGAATGTCAGCGACCCACCCTTTACTCAACAAATTGTCACCAACCGCAATTCTAACCGTGTCTTGCCCATTAATGTGCAGCACCCAATTAACGAAGGCAGGATCAAGTGCTATATCTCTATGATTGCTTATAAACAAACAAGGTGCAGACAAATCGAGCGTGTCGATTCCAGTCACTGTTAACGCGTTTGTTGTTTTGATCAACATGCGCTGCATGTAAGGTTCGATCATGTTCTGAAAGTCACGCAAGCTGGCGGTTGTTTGTATTTTTTTGCTAATAAAACGTTTAATAAAATAGGCAAATATTGGCTTAGTGAACTGAGGCCATTTAGTAAAACGAAAGGCGACTAAAGTGCTAATAAACTCGTCGTTATTAATTAATTGTTTTAGTACACGGGGTAAATCAGCATTGTCATAGGGTCTGATTTGGTCAAATTTAGACGTCATATCTTGTTATTCACCTTACTTATGTGGCTAGGACATGGGCTTATTGTAAAACCTGCCAATTCACTTCTAGTTGTTCAATTGCCGTGCTTACATAGAGCGATTCATCGCTGATCGTAATTGACCAACTTGACTTGCGCGCCACCTGTTTTGCTAAGGCTTGAATTTGATCCCATTGAAAGGCAAAAAATTGAATAGGTAATGTTTCAAATTGTGCTTTACTTTGTTTCCACCAAACATCCGACTTCGTATTGAAACTATACACAAATGTATTTTTAGAAAGTCGACAAGCTTTTTTCATTCGATCAAAACTTGGCTCGCCAACATCAATCCAACTCAATAATTGATCATCTAGTGTTTTTTGCCAGATATCAGGTTCTTCTACGGAACTTAATCCTTTGGTAAAAGCTAATAAGTTTTCCTTATCATCAAAGGAATGAAGGCAAAATACCAGCACACGAACCACCATTCGTTCTATGGTTTCAGAAGGATGTTGTGCAACGGTCAAAGTTAAGTTGGGATAGTGATGATTGTTTATATCAGCAAGCGTGATATTAAATTTGTAAATTGTGGGTTTAAGAGCCATTTGATTTTCAGTTGTTCAGTTAGGTTTCGGCATTATTGCATGTCAACAAAGTGACATGGCATCGCGCGTTTTAAAACGTATAATCAGGAGTGTACACTACCTATAATTTATCTTTTTAAAAGAATGTATATAACGACTAAACAAGGACCGATTGCCTCTCTTTACTTGTCACTCTTTACTTGTCACTCTTTACTCGTCACTAAAAATATTTTAGGTTTGTAAAAGAACCAAGTAAGGGCTTAATTTATGTTACAAATACTTCATTACAAGTGCAATATTTAGTTCAGAATGCTAATTATTCGCAAATATGACCAAACATCCAATTTAAAAAAATTTAACACGCTGTTTTGTATATATATTATTTTTGGTACGAGCTTTGCTTTAGCTATTAGCATTATAACAAAAGCGTGTCGATAGATGCCGTTAGTGATGACATCTTTTAAATAGACTCCGTGTCCTTTCACTGTCGCGCTTTTTACATTCGGCGCTCGTTGTATATAATATGTCATTGTATGCAGCAGCCTAAATTCAATATACACGTCATTAATAAATAGTGTTAATAAAGGAATATGATCATGCCAGTAAGGTTAGAAGATAGGCCCATAGAGCAAGTAAAAGAAGAAGTCATTGACGTACTTATTCATAATTACAGTCATGGCATTATTTCTAATGACGCTTTTGAGCGTCGACTGGATGCAGTTATAGAGACATCATCGCATCAAGAAATGGTGGACCAGATTCAAGATTTAGATGCTGCTCCAGACGATACCTTGAAAAAGCAAAAGGAACAGCAGTTTTCTGTGCACTATAGCCAAGCGCCAGCTGAAGACAAAGAAACATTGATTAATATTTTAGGCGATACTGACCGCAGCGGAGTATGGACGGTGCCCAAAGAAATCAGACTGTTTACTTTACTCGGGAGTTCAACCCTCGACTTTACAGACGCCCGCTTTAGTAGTCCTAACATAACAGTAAAAGTATTCAGTCTGTTAGGTAGTGATAAAATATTCGTCCCTGAAAATGTGAATGTACTATCGAAGGCATTTTGTATACTGGGCACTTCAAAAAATAAAGCGCCTTCAGTTGCGTCTGCCCACGCGCCTACTATTACGATTGAAGGAGTAATTATCTTATCCGAAATTAGTATTAAAATCAAAACGACAATGAAGGAGAATTTCGTCGCATTTGCGAACAAAATGAAGACCTTATTTGAGTCAAATCCCAAGCTATAATTCATTCCCCAATTATGCCTTGTTGGCTCACTTTTATGTACTAGAAACGCAGCTGTAATAAAACCCGGCAGACCCAATGCTATGGGTAATTTTTGCATTTTATTTAGCGTTTTTTATACCAATGACATGATGCATGAACTTATCGTAAATTAACGCTGTAATAATAAGGTATTAGCATAATATTACGCTATGCTATTCTATTGTTTGCTCCATCGATGATTGCTTTAGATATAAGCTGTTTTTGGACTTTTTTGATTATAAGGGTAGGAGTAATAGATGCATTGGCGTCGTTGGTTGGTAACTGTTGTTTTTTGTTTTGCCGTAGTCGGCTTACTTAGTTTTGTGAAATATAATCAAGTGATGGCTGCAATCGCCTTCAAAGAGTCATTCCCCGAGCCCAGTGAAACAGTAAAAGTTGAAAGCGTAGGAATATCGACTTGGCAACCTAGTTTAAAGCTCATTGGCTCAGTGTTACCGACACAAAGCTTAGAAATTCGTAACGAACTTGAAGGCGTTGTTACTTACATAGGGTTCAAGTCAGGCGGAAAAGTCGAAAAAGGCGCCATTCTATTAAGAATGCAGATTGACGACGAGTTAGCACAACTCGATGCTATTGACGCAGAAATAACCATTGCTGAACTAGATGCCAACAGATTTCAAAAGCTATTCGAACAGCGTGCCTCAAGTCGCGATCAGTATGAACGAGCAAAAGCCCAATTAGCGGTGTCTATTGCCCGAAAACGTTCACTTGAAGCCGTTATCGCAAAAAAGACAGTGATCGCTCCTTTTAGTGGTCAAGCCGGATTGCATGAACTTGAAATTGGGGCATTTTTATCGGCCGATACAGTGACCACAAAGTTGGTTAGTGATTCACATACCGTTTGGGTCGATTTCAACATTCCACAAACCTATTCAAACTTAACAATAGGAACCAACGTGTCTGTCAGTTCCGACAATTTGGGACTGACAGATGCGAATGCCGTCATAGCAGCAGTCGATCAAGAAATATCAACACGTTCTAGAAATATTAAAGTACGCGCCGAACTAACTAGCGACCAAGTTAAGCTAAAACCGGGCGCTATTGTTACCGTTTCAGTGCCGGTTTATGAACTCAAACAAGTCGTCCGACTTTCTAGTAAAGCAATTAGATACGATACTTTTGGCAGCTATGTTTTTAAATTAACAAAAGACGATAAAGACAATTGGCGCGCCGCTCGCCAAGTCGTTAATGTAATTTATAAAGAGGGTGAAAGCAGTATTGTTGAGATTACTTCGAGCAATGGATTGGCATTAAACGACGTTATTGCAACTCAAGGTTCGTTTAAATTGCGCGAAGGCATTTTGGTTTATATCGATGGACAAGGCGAATAAGGATTATGGACAATCAAAAACCTGATCTTGGCAAGCCTAGCATCATGGACGTTTTTTGTAAGCGCCCTATTCTAGCTATCGTATTGTCACTTGCTTTATGCCTAGTCGGTATTAGAGCTGCTCTCGAGTTACCTATCCTACAATTTCCAGAAATTGAAAGTGCATCACTGCAAATTGTTACACCGTATGTTGGTGCGTCAGCCGAAGTCGTTCAAGGTTTTATTACTGAGCCTATTGAACGCGCCGCGGCCTCAGTTCCCGGTGTCGACTACATCGATTCAAACACAACACCCGGCGTTAGTACGGTAACAGTATGGTTGCGTCTTGGCGTTGACAGTACCCGAGCATTGGCTGAACTTTCCTCAAGGCTCGATCAAATCCGCTTTGAATTACCAACTGGCGCTGAAGACCCAACGGTTCAAGTTGTGCGGGCCGACAGACCCTTTGCTGTGTTCTATTTAACAGTTAATTACGATGAAGAAGCCGCCGGCATGTCGCGCTTCGAGGTTACCGATTATCTGTCTCGTCGTGTTGTGCCTAGTTTAACTACTATTGAAGGTGTGCAACGTATCGGACTTGAGGGGGGGCGCTCTCCAGCTATGCGTATTTGGTTAAACGCAGAAAAAATGGCCGCACTCGATGTTGCGACCGATGATGTTTCTGAAGCGCTGCGCGCAAACAATCTAGTGGCAACGTTGGGGCGCAGTGAAAACTCGCAGCAACGCATAGGTTTATTAACAGATACCTCACTAAGCACCGCCGAGGAGTTTGAAAACCTTATCATTCGCCAAGTAGATGGTGCTCAAATTCGTATTAGGGATATTGCCGACGTAAAATTAGGCGAAGAAGAAGGTCAAGTCAGTTCGCGTTTAGACAAAGATACCGTTTTATACATTTCTGTGTGGCCGTTGCCTGGTGCCAACGAAATCCAAATTGGCGACCGTTTGTATGACATGTTGGAAAAGGTAAATCAAACATTACCCCAAGGTTTAAGCATTACTGACGGCTACGACGGCACGATTTATATGCGCAGTGCGCTGCGAGAAATATTTATCACGCTAGGTGAAACTATCATTTTAGTTGGCGTCGTCGTGGTTGCCATGATGGGTTCTTTTAGAACCGCCTTAGTCCCCCTTATTACTATTCATATTTCTATTTTAGGTGCCATAGCAGGCATGACATTGATGGGCTTCTCCCTTAATTTACTGACCGTGCTAGCGATTGTTTTGTCGGTAGGATTAGTGGTCGACGATGCTATTGTTGTGGTTGAAAACGTAGCCCGATATATGCGTCAAGGCATGACCAGAATGGAAGCTGCTTTGGCAAGTTCCAGACAATTACTTGCCCCCATTATCAGCATGACCATCACCCTCGCAGCTGTTTATGCCCCGATCGGACTATTGTCAGGACTCACTGGCGCATTGTTTAAAGAGTTTGCTTTTACCTTAGCTATCGCCGTTTTAATATCCGGTTTTGTTGCCTTAACGTTATCTCCTATTATGAGTGCCTATGCCTCGCCTGAGGGTGGTAAAGAGGGTAAGCTGACGCGTAAGGTAAATGGCTTTTTTGAACGTCTACAAACAACCTATGGAAAAGTAATTATTCGTACTATTGAATGGAAAGCGCAAGTGCTTACTATTGCCATATTTCTTGCTTTACTTACGGTACCATTCTATTTGTTCTCATTAAAAGAATTGGCACCAACAGAAGACCAATCTAGTATTAATGTTATTGTTGAGTCTTCACCTGAAGCTTCTTTACAATACAGCATGAACCAAATGGACAGTGTTGTAGACACGATGAAAGAGCTAGAAGGTGCAGAGGCCATGTGGCAAATAGTGAATCCTCTTGGCGCGTTTAGTGGGGTTAATTTTGTAGACCAAAATGAGCGTGATCAAAGTGTTCAGGACATATTTTGGAAAGCCTTTGCCTCTCTTTCGTCCGTGACAGGACTAAAAGCATTCCCAGTTTTAGATTCTGCCTTGCCCACATCTGGTAATTTCTCGGTTGAATTAGTCGTGCTCAGCACTGACTCTTATACCGACATGAAAGTGTATGCAAACAAAATGGTTCAGGCTGCCATTGCCAGTAAGAAGTTTCTTTTTGCCGACACAGACTTAAAAATCGATTTACCGCAAGCGCGCTTTAACTTAAATAGACAACGTATTGCCGACTTAGGTATGGACTTAACTAGTGTTAGTCGACAATTGGAGGTGATGTTGTCTGGTAACTTCGTTAATCGCTACAATCAAGATGGCCGCGCTTATCGAGTCATTCCTATGATTGATGAAGCAGGCAGAGCGAATCCGGATGCGATACTTGATCTCCAAATTCGCACACCCGCTGGTGATTTAATACCTATTCGGTCTATTGCCACATTAGTAACCGAAACAGCACCGCGTGTACTGAGTAAATTTCAACAGAAGAACGCATTTAGGATCTATGGCGAAGTTATTCCCGGAACCACTAAAGAACAAGGGTTAAGCGCATTAGAAGATGCTGCCGCTCTGCTTCTGCCGGCTGACTACAGTATCGATTATGCTGGCGAGTCTCGTCAAATAAGGCTTGAAGGAAACACCCTAGAAGGTGTTTTATTAGTAGCATTAGTTTTTGTTTTTCTGGTACTTGCCGTGCAATTCAATAGCTTTAGAGACCCTTTAGTGGTGTTACTAGGTAGTGTTCCGCTGGCGCTTGCGGGAGCTATGATGTTTGCATTTTTAGACTTCACTACTATCAACATATACTCGCAAGTGGGTTTTATAACCTTGGTCGGCTTGATAGCTAAAAATGGCATCTTAATAGTCGAATTTGCTAACCATATGCAGAAAATGGGGTATACCAAACTAGAAGCAATACAACTGGCCGCACAAACAAGACTGCGTCCAGTATTAATGACAACGGCGGCCACCGTTTTAGGTCACTTCCCTTTGGTCCTAGTTACTGGTGCGGGAGCGGAAGCGAGAAACAGTATCGGTATTATATTAGTTGCGGGTATGTTGGTAGGAACTCTGTTCACCCTACTTGTGCTACCCAGTGTTTATATTGTATTGGCATCAACTCATTCACCAGATGAGTCCAATGATGAAGGTGCCAGCATTAAAAGAACCGGTATTGAAAGTACAGAAAAGTCGAATGACGCAGGCCGTCATTCAGCATAGCAGCGCAAAAAACGTCTCGAATTAGAACCTAGCGCAATATTTTAATAGCTATAAGTCAATAAGTATGTAAATTTAATGATCATTCTTTGTATTTTTTTTGTTTCAGATATATGCTTAAGAAACACGATATTTTAGTCACAGTTCAACCCAATAAGAGAAGCCTATGCATTTCAATAATGAGCTTACCGAAGAACTCAACCTTATCTTAAAATTTCCCAACAAAAGCTTGATGCAAGGACTCAAAGTGCGTAACGACGCCGACCCAAGCAGAGTTGCAGCAGCAAAACGATTATTTGACAAAGGTATTGTTAGCCAGCCCGATGGTGGCTATCTAACTGACCTAGGACATGATCTTGCTGAGCACGCCTCAGTGATACAATCGGCGCTAACGCATTCAGGATAATCTTACAAAAGAACATTTTATACCTTGTATTTTGCTAATATTGTCCCAAACTCTATTATGAAGACATCAAAAACGTAATCAAAACAAGAGGAAAACCTATGAAAATAAATGTTTCAGGTCACCATTGCGATATCTCTGAGTCAGTTAAAGTAGATATTGAGCAAAAGTTCTCGAAAATAGCCAGCCATTTTCCTACCCTCATCGCCATAGACATCATTGTGACTAAAGAGCACGGTGAGTTCAGTGCTGAAGTTGCCACTAAATATGAAGGCACTAGCATTGCGGTCAAAGGGAAAAACGACGTCATGTATCCAGCCATAACCCAAGCTCGTAAAAAGTTGGATGCAGCACTTAAACACCGCAAGGGTCAGTTAAAAGGCGACTTACATGAAAAACCTAGTGTGACCACACCCGAAATTGCGCATGAAATCATTCAGGATATGGACCTGACCTAAGGTCTTCGTTATTTTGCAATGGCGCTCAAGTTAACGCTAAGAACTTGAGCGCAACAACAAAGACAGCCTGCATAATTTAACCTCGATTTTCATCTCACATAAAAGACAAACATTTATGAATAAATTATCTAAGTGGATTGGTATTCCCGTTATAACACTCGTGGCTTTAGCGGGTATCGGATGGTGGTCAATAGGCGCCGACTGGCGAGCGCTTTTATCTGACCCACCCCAAGATACTACCGTTTTGTTTTGGTCGCAAAGTCAGCGGGATGTTGGTTTTAAAATGATGGATAAGTTACCGATATTAGTTAAATCAAGTCCCATACAGCCGAGGGCAAACGCAAGAACATTACCTGATGGCGAAAAGCTCACATTTGATATTGATATGGACGCCTTTTTTGCTAAACAGAGTCTATCCGGCGCGGTAATTTTGCACCAGGGCAGGATCCGCTATGAGCGATACGGCATTGGACATTCACCAGAAAAGCGTTGGACCAGCTTTTCAGTAGCTAAATCCCTGACTTCAAGCCTGGTCGGCATCGCTTTAAAAGAAGGTTACATAAAGAGCCTTGACGATAATGTTTCGGATTATATCGACGGTCTCAAAGGCTCAGCCTACGACAATGTAACAATAGTGCAGTTACTCACAATGACATCAGGAGTGCAGTGGGATGAAGACTATACTGATCCGCAGTCCGATGTAGCTAAATTTAATAATCATGTTGCCAACGACGGTTTACCCACCATTGTGAGTTACATGAAAGACTTACCTAGAGCATATCCCGCGGGCGAAAAATGGCAGTACTCCACAGGAGAGACTAACCTGATCGGCATTTTGGTAGGGGAAGCAACTGGCCAAACTATTACACAATATCTAACTGAAAAAATCTGGCAACCGTTTGGTATGGAAAATGACGCAAGTTGGCTGTTGAGCTCCGACGGCTTTGAAATTTCCGGTTGCTGTATTCAGGCTAGTTTGCGTGATTTCGCACGATATGGCCTTTTTGTGCTGGAAGATGGCAAGATAGATGGGACTGCTATTTTACCAGAAGGTTGGTTTGAAATGGCCACTAGCAAGCAGGCTGATATTGGCAGATCTGGCGAAGGCTATGGTTATCAATGGTGGACCTTCGACGATGGTAGTTTTACCGCGCGAGGCATTTTCGGGCAAACCATCTTCATTGACCCGAAGAGGCAACTAGTTGTTGCCTTCAATGGAAACTGGAAAAATGCTACCGACGGTGAACTAAATCGACAGCGTTTTGAATTTATAGACACCGTAAGGGCAAAAATTGACCAAGGCAGTTAGTCAGCACAATCGCAATGCCCTAACTGAAAACAGGCAAAACCATTGCCTGTTTAATACAGCATCAAACAAATTTATTCTTTCAATTCCATAAAAAATAAGGTCTCAAATGATACTGGCGCGTGCGTGCCCGATGGAATATGTATGAATGCTGATGGCAATATACGGATCGCTAACGCAGCTAGCAATGAATGTGCGCTTCTTGCTCAAGGTGGCGAGGTAGTAGAGACTGTCAATACAAGTCAAAATTGTTATGCATGTATGTTGGGTGCCGATGATGGTAAAACTTTGTTTATGCTTACGGCGCAGAGTTCACACGCGGCCATCGCCGGCGCCAGCAGAGCTGGGAAAATTGAAATGGCGAAAGTATAATCGCCATACTGCATTTATGGTGTTAATTTCACCCGCAACACTTCTTGTATTTTTTACCACTGGCGCAACTGCAAGGCTCGTTGCGAGCAGGAACCTTGACAACTGTAACAGCCTCTTTTTTATTAAGGAGCGCGGTTAGCTCAAAGATAGATTCAACTGCACCTTCGCTGCTATCAATATTCACTTCAGCAAATAACGCTGCATCAGCAACTAAACTTTCGACTTCTTGCTTTCGTGCTTCACTGGTGACTACCAGTGTCAAAGGGTATTTTTTACTACCGGATATGCGACTCGCATTCCTTTCATAACCGAATTTGAGGTTGCTCTGCCGCGCATCTTGGCGGCCTTGGAAAAAGAATTTATCTGACATGTATGATCCAAATCTCTATAAAACGTAAACGGTAACCATCAATTTGTTGGTCACTACCAATAAAGCTAAGTGTACCTTGTCCTATAGGATCAGCCTACTATTAAGCTCCTGTGCTAGTGTAATTATTCGATACGTAAGGCAAAGTTAATGACAACTCTGGTTTCGGTATCAGTTTGAACAGTTCCATGATGTGGTACATTTTTGAATACGATGAGCTGATTTTCTTTGGATTGGATCTCTTGGTTCCCAACGACCGTTTTACCATTGCAGCTATTAACGTGAAACACGGCGATCCGGAATTTATCTGACACTCCAGAGTCCAGTGGTATATCGACATGTGTGGGATGTATTATTTCATGGCCTTGATTCGTGTATAAAACAGCACGAATTCGGCTTACACCTATAAATTTGACCTTGTCTTGCATAGGAAGAAGCATACCTCTGACGGGCTCAAACAGACTTGGGTTTATTACCTTTCCATTCTCCATGAAGGTATGTCCAAACATAAAATGTTTTTCAGATGAAACAACACGATCAGAATAATACCAAGGCATCATGTTCGTCATTAGCAAGCGTTTGAGGTCGTTAAAATGTGCTTGTGGTAAGAAATTTTGAAAAACGTCAGTCATAGGTCGGCACTATCTAGTTCTTTTATTTGGCTAGCCTAGCAATTACTGGTCATTGGTGGCTAGGTTTTCAACATCAATCGAGCGAATAAAAGTCAGTCGAGTACCCGTGGTCAGAATAATAGAGAATCCGATAATCAAGTTAAATACTCAATGCTGAGCTTCGGTATTAAGAGCTTCAAAACCACCCACTAAATCAAACAACTCTTCATCTATTGATTTCTGACGCTTGCGATGGAAGGTACGATGCAATCTCTTTTCTAATTCTTCAATATTTTTTTCAGCTCGCTGCATTGCCATTAATCTACTGGCGTTTTCACTAGCTAGTGATGCTGTGCATGCTTTAAAAAGCGATACAAAAAGATATTCATGAATAAGGCTAGTTAAACAACGCTGTTGCCCGTTGATTAGTTCAGGTAATGACCTGCCCGGCCAATGTTCGGTTACCAACTTATGCTGCCACTTCATATCCAGAGGTAGTAACTTTTGTACTCTGGGTGCGTAACCAGTATTTGACAAAGGGCCGTTGAAAAACAAATACACATCATTAACTTTGTGGTCTTTACGCTGCGCCTCAATTTCCACTAACAATTCTGTGACTAACGATGTAATTGATTCCATTTTTCGAGGCAGAGAAAAATTGCGGGAACAGGTTAATTTTTGCGCTTTAAGGCCAGATTGTATGCGCTCACCTACAGGCCAAAATAAAGCGTCAGCCGATTCATTCGCAAGTGTTTTACGCATAAAGCTTAATAGTGTGTCATTGAATTGCCCAACTAATCCTTGGTCAGAGCCGAAAGTGATAACTCCTATCGGCAGCCCAGCTTTGCTGGGTAATGCCTGATCTTCGCTACCTTTAATAGCGAGGTTTATGCAGTACTTATTATGCAAGCCAGCGATTAAACCTAACTCTATCGTTCTGTAGTAATCTTCTAGGGATAAGACAGCCTGCTCATATTGGCTAATACTCGATGCAGCCATCGATTTCATGGTACGAACTACTGAGCGAAGGTCATTAGCACTGTCAATTTTACGCTGTAAAGCAAGCATCGAGTCACTCATTATAGTTCCGGTGCATCGCGCTTTTTAATGGTTTGGTCAGTCGCCATATAGTCCGAATCTAAAAAAACGACGAGTGCTTCTTTTGCACTCCTAAGCAGCCATTGATTATCCTCATCACTTAACCTATTCATTGAACTGAGCCGCTGTGTTAAGTCGGCATTGAAGTTATCGGCGACATCTATTAACGCTCGTTGCGCATCCCGCATATCTGAAAGTAGGACTGAATCAAACAGTCCATTTGTCAATGCCAACAGAATGGTGATTTGCCCAGGAACTGTTATAGGTGAGCCTTCTGGTTGTTTTAAAAATGCGCGTATCCGACGACCTCTATCAATTATATTCTGCGAGCTTTCATTTAAACGTGCACCAAATCGAGCAAAACTCTCTAACTCTTCGAATTGCGTGTAGGCAAGTTTGAGAGCACCCGCAGCCTCTCGAAACACTTTTAGTTGCGCTTTACCACCCACTCTTGATACAGATTTCCCGACATCAACTGCGGGTAATATGCCTAAATCAAATAAGCTCGGGGAAAGGTAAATTTGACCATCTGTAATCGAGATTAAGTTGGTTGGTATATATGCAGATATATTCTGCTCTTCGGTTTCAATAATGGGTAAGGCGGTAAGTGAGCCTCCACCATGTTCTTCATTTAGATGAGTAGCACGTTCCAGCAAACGTGAATGAATATAAAATATATCGCCTGGGAACGCTTCTCTGCCCGGCGCTCTGCGCAGCAAAAGTGACAACTCTCGGTAAGATCTTGCATGGAGGGTTAAATCGTCATAAACAATGAGGACGTCGCGTCCCTGATGCATAAAATATTCAGCAATGCTCGTGGCGGCATAAGGGCAGATGTAATTCAGACCGGGAGAATTATTACCTTCAGTGACAACTAACAACGTATATTTCATCGCGTCGTGATGACGCAATAAAGCCAACGTTTTCGCAACTGAAAACGCACGCTGGCCTATCGCGCAATAGATGCATACCACATTTTTGCCTTTTTGATTAATGATGGCGTCCATCGCAATGGCAGTCTTTCCGGTTTGTCGGTCACCCATGATCAGTTCTCTTTGGCCACGACCGATGGGTAATAAGGCATCTATGACCTTTAAACCAGTTTGCAGAGGCTGAGTCACGGGCAGACGCGCCATAACTGCCGGAGCTGGACGCTCTATTGGCAAGCGCTCATATAGATTAAGTAATGGTTTGGCATCCAAAGGCCTACCAAGCGGATCGATTACTCTTCCTATTAGCTCATTACCAACGGCAACGTCCATAACTCGGCCAGTTCGGTGAACCTCATCCCCAGCACTTAAGTTCCAATAATCGCCTAATAATACTACGCCAATTTCGGTCTCATCGAGATTAAAAGCGATCCCATAGATACCATTAGGAAACGACAGCAATTCTTCGAAACCTGCGTCAGGTAATCCGCTCACGATCGCAATACCGGTAGACACCCTCACGACGGTGCCTATTTCTTGTAATGATAGGTTTACCTCAAGGGCTTCACGAGCCTCTTGCATAGACATAAAAGCATTTGTAAAAGCTTTATCTATTGGAACATCAATACATTGATTCAAGCTGGGTCTCCAGTGATTGTTCTTAAAAAGTCGCTTTAGATTGCTCGCCGGATGACTCTGGCTTGGTATTCTGCTTTGAAGGACGAAGTTGAATCACTTCCTTTACACGGTCTTGCAATTTTTTAAGATGGTCGTGGATACTCCAAGCTAATTTCCAACCACCTACACTGAGTTCTAATCCAGCCATTAGCTTGGGAACACAAACGAAATTAAGTATAATATTAGGCTGCTTTTGCTTACTTAATAGTTCGGTTAATGTGCGTTCGATGTCCGTTTTATATTCATCATTCAATGGAAATGCGCTGTGCACAACGAGGTGTTCAGCACTTTGCATTGCCTCGCTCAACATTTCGTATTGCTTACCGCTCAATCCCTTGAGTTGATTTAAAAACTTATCTACTATTGCTTGCTCTAATTTAACGCCAGCAAGGTCACCTAATATTTTAGCAGCGGTTGCATAAACCTCTTCAATGTTTTGGTTTAATACCTCATGTTCCATATTCCGCAAAACGCTTTGCGTTGCTTCCAATCTTTTACGCAGTATTTTATCGGCATCCGCCTGTGCCCTAGCAACTAACTTAATCCGTTGTTGTTTTGCTTCAGCCTCTGTTTTTTCCATAATTGCTGTTCGCTGTTTTTCTAATTCTGCCTCTTTACGTTGGCAAACATATTGGCGCTGCTCGGCGTCAGCATTCTTTGCATTAGCATCTTCTAATATCTTTTTTAAGCGCATCTCACGAGCATCTAAGCTATTGAGGATAGGCTGATATAGAAAACGTCGAAGCAACCAAAGCAAAACTGAAAAATTGATGATTTGCGCAGCGATAGTAAACCAATCAAACGGCATGATTTAGGCCCCGCTGAGGTCGACAAAGTAGTTCCAAAACGGATTTGAAAATAGCAGTATCATTGTGACAACGAAACAATAAATAGCGGTAGATTCAATCATAGCTAAGCCTACAAAAAGGGTTCGTGTAATTGTAGATGACGCGTCAGGTTGTTGGGCTAAGGCAGCCAGAGCACTTGCTACCGCTCTACCTTCAGCAAAAGCAGGACCAATAGCGCCAAAACCAATAGTTATGCCTGCAGTGATGATTGACACAACAGCAATTAAAGTTAATTCGTTCATGTTACTTCCTATGTTTATTAGCGGAACCATTAATCTTTTGCAAAGGCGATTTAGCGGCGCTGACGCTAGTGGCAGCGGCTATATAGACTGAGGCAAGTACAAAAAAGATGTAGGCTTGCACCATGCCAGTCAATAATCCCAGAACAGTCATTACTATCGGGAATAATAAAGGCGAAATAAGCAACAAAATCCCGATTATCATGCTGCCACTCATTATATTTCCAAACAATCGAACTGCTAACGCAAGAGTTCGTGAAAGCTCACCAATAATATTAAACGGAAGCATAAGAGCCGTGGGTTGGAGGTACGAGGTAAAATACCCCTTCATACCTTTTTGTTTGATACCAAAATATGGCACAGCCACAAAAACACAAAGCGCCAAAGCAATAGTGGTTGAAAGCGACCCTGTCGGTGGCTCGTAGCCCGGAAAAATAGTGAATAGATTCGCCATTCCGACAAACAGCAATAAACTGCCTAAGAAAACGATGTATTGCCGCGGATCGCGCAGACCTGTGCTCGCGAGCTGTTGCTCTATACCAAACACCATAACTTCTAGGGCATTTTGCCAACGAGATCCTTCGATCTCGTTCGTCAAACTGCGAGTAATCAAGCGTGAACCCGCGGTCAGCACAAGTATCAGACCCCATGTAAACACGATGGTCGCGTTCAACTTAACAAAATCATACTGCCAAAATACGATGTCATCTGGACTAAGGTGCATGTTTAGCTCCAGTGGAAGACTCCGTTGCCTTAACTGGGCGTGCTTCGCGGCCCTTAGCATTAACCCCAATGAACCAGCTAATAAGATATCGACCGACAATAAAGCCGCACAAACTAGCGAGTAAAAGACGCCAATTTTCCATACCAATCAAATAGAAGCCGCATATCGCCAACGCCATTCTAGCTAGCCAAGCACCAATAAACCAAGGTACTTCTGGCGTCGACTCCATAAATTTTTGCGTCGATAACCACAATACATAGAAAAATGTGCAACCCAACAGGATGGCTTGTGCAAAGGCAATGAGTACGGAAGTTAATATCGTCATATTTTAATACCTAGTTGTCTATCTATTTGTCTTCGTCAATGGCTTTGTGTTCTTTGCCTAGCCAACTCCATGCCGTAAAGCAACCAATTATCAGGCCTGCTAGAAGACAAGCGAGTGTCCATGAGCGTTGGTCGTCAAAATGTTTGTCTAGCCACAAACCTAACGCCGCCCCCAGTAGCGTAGGAATTGCGATAGACCAACCCACCAGCCCTATCATGCCTAATCCAAACCAAAGTCCAGGTTCCCCGCGCTTTCTAGCGCTTAGCTTGCGATCAGCCTTAGCTCCAATTTTATCGGATAAAGATGAGGTTGTTTTAACTGGCTTGGGCGTCACTTTTTCACGCCTTTGTTAAATCTGAAAATTGGGCTAAGAATCCACTTTCCAACTTATTCAATACCACTTGTAAATCACGTTCTTGCTCATCGAGACTCAAAAACTCTGATTGCACCAAAGCACGCAATTCACTTAATGGCTTAGGGCCAACAGCGCGTCGAACTGAGACCACTACTTCTGCGCCATTTTTAACCAGCAATCCATTGTCTACAGCAATAAAGACCTCTTCGTGAGTAGCTGTTTCATAGGTTAAAATTCCGGGCACTAAACTGGCAACACAATCACGGCGCTGTTCTAAGATACCGAAGGACCCATTTGAGCTCTCTGCTACTACCCGAATCACCTCAGCTTGATCGACAAATATATGTGAGGGGAGGAGTATTTTAAGCCACATGATGCTGCTCTTTTGCGCTACTTTCATTAGGTGATTTTTGTTGTACTTGGGCTTCATCTATAGCGCCGATCATATATAGCGCACTTTCCGGATGACCATTAAATTCACCATTTAAAATACGTTCACAACCATCCAGAGAGGCCTCTAACCCTAATAGTTTGCCCTGCATGCCAGTAAATTGCTCTGTTGTAAAAAACGGTTGAGTAAAGAAGCGCTCTAACCTTCTTGCGCGACTAACGATGTCTCGATCATCAGCCGAAAGTTGCTCTAGTCCTAACATCGCTATAATGTCTTTTAGCTCATCATATTTAGCCAAAGTTTGACGAATTTTTTGTGCCAGTGCATAGTGACGCTCGCCAACGATGCTTGGTGTATTCATCTTCGAACTTGATTGGAGAGGATCGATTGCGGGGTACAAGCCCTCGCTCGCGCGTTGACGTGAAAGCACAAGAGACGCTGAAAGATGTGAGAAAGTATGCACCGCAGCCGGATCAGTAAAATCGTCAGCCGGCACATACACCGCTTGAATTGAGGTAATTGAACCAAATTCAGTATTGGCAATACGCTCCTCAATACTAGCCAGTTCAGTACCCAAAGTGGGCTGATAACCCATTCTTGATGGCATATTCCCCATTAAGCCCGAGACTTCTGCTCCAGCTTGGATAAAGCGAAATATATTATCTATAAGCAGTAATACATCTTTATGTTCTTCATCCCGAAAATATTCTGCCATCGTTAATGCTGCCTGTGCAACGCGAAAGCGACTGCCAGGTGGTTCATTCATTTGCCCAAATAACATCACCATCTTGTCTAGCACACCCGCTTGTTTCATCTCACGATACAATTCTTCGCCCTCACGACAGCGCTCGCCAATGCCACAGAAAATACTGACACCTTTTTGGTGTTCAATCATGTTGTGTATCATTTCCGTTAATAAAACAGTTTTTCCAACGCCCGCACCGCCAAATAGCCCAGCTTTGCCTCCTCTTTCTAGGGGAGAAAGAACATCGACTATTTTAATACCGGTTTCAAAAATCTGAGAATGACTGGATCTTTGCATTAAATCTGGAGGAGTTTGATGCACGCTGCGCCATTGAATGCCCGTCGGAGCGGGAAGCCCGTCTATAGCGTTACCAAATACATCAAACATGCGGGAGAGGATTTGACTGCCAATAGGAGCTTGCAATGGGCGTCCAGAATTTATGACTGTCATGCTGCGAGCCAGGCCCTGAGTGGGGGTTAGCGCAATGCTTCTAACCCGATAATTATCTAGTTGTGTTAGTACTTCCATGATGATTATTTTGTTTTTAGCAAACAAAATAGTTCTTATTGCAGGTAAATTGGTTTCAAACTTAATGTCCACTATGCTGCCACGCACCGCAATTACGCGGCCAATAGACACAACTGTTGTATCTTCACACTGCAGAACGGCCGGAGATGGGTGGTTTGTAAGATTAGACATTGTAATCCGTCTTAGTTTACCTGTTTGTGATTAAGGTTGAGCTTATCGTGGATCTGTTTCTGACTATTGACCTTGATCAAGATTAAGTATCTTAGTTAACTACTCGCCTCTTATAAGTATTAACACTTATTACTCTGCCTGCTCGTTTGATGCATAATTGAGTTTAGAGTTTAGAGTTAATAGTGGAATAATGGTGATGGTGAGCGAAATTAAGCATATTGGTATCTTTACTTCTGGTGGTGACGCTCCTGGTATGAATGCCGCTTTATTTGCAGTGGCTAAGACGGCAGAGAGCTGCGGGATTAAAGTCAGCGGCATTCGACGGGGTTTTGAAGGCCTTATAGATAATGACTTGATACCACTTCACGCTAATCAACTGCAAAGATCGATGCACTTTGGTGGCACACTACTTAAAACGGCACGCAGTGCTCGCTTCATGACTACGCAGGGGCGAGAGAAAGCGGTGCAAACCATCCTACAAAATGGTATTGACGGCCTTATTGCCATCGGTGGCGATGGCACATTTCGGGGTATGTTGTCTTTAGCTAATACTAGCAACATCCCCTTTATTGGTATCCCCGGCACTATCGATAACGACATAGCGGGCACCGATTATACCCTTGGGTTTGATTCAGCGGTAAATACTGCAATTAAGTGTATTGATAATATAAGAGATACTGCAGAATCACATAACAGGGTTTTTCTAGTTGAAGTAATGGGCCGAGATTCTGGCTACATAGGTATCTATTCGGGCCTCAGTTGTGGCGCAGACTCCATTCTCATTCCAGAAAGTGATGAGGATTTCACCTATCTTTTAAACAAAATTAAGAACTACGACAGCGAAGATGCGTTTATTGTCGTTGTCGCCGAAGGTGATAACCTAGGCGTTGAGAAGGTGTCGGCAGAAATTAGGAAAGTTAATGCTCATATAGATTTGCGTGTTGCTAAACTGGGCCACATACAACGGGGGGGGAATCCTTCGGCTCAAGATCGTATGCTCGGGATCAGGCTAGGCGTTCTTGCAACAAAATCACTCATCAGTGGAGAGTCGGCGCAAATAGCCGGGTTTTGCAATAATAAACCGACCTTAAGTCCTTTGGAAAACGTAGTAAAAAAACATTGGGTCGACATTGAACTACAACGACTTTTAGCCATATTTTGTGGATAAAAATCGTCTTTTTTCCTAAACCGAATCAGCTTCGAAATTCACCATGACCTCTTGAATAGTAAATTTATCTAGCAATAATGCTTGAATCTCATTTGTAATAACCTGTAATTCTGTGACCGTCAAATCGGGATTAACTTTGGCAATAATATCTGCTTCGCGTCCGTTACTCGTTTGCCGTACGCGAACTCTCGCTATCTTATTCACTTTAGAAAGATGACCTAAAGCTTCAGCCAATTTATGGCGGTCAACATCACTATAATCGACCAAAATAGGAACCGCACTGCAAAAAAGCGTAAACGCCATATAAAAAATCATGCAAGATACAATGATAGCAAAAATCGGATCCAACCAATAATAGCCCTGCGCCGCAAATTGCCAGCCGAAAATAACCACAATCGTCGTTAACACGTCAGACAAGGTATGGCTCGCATCAGCCTGCAGGATCTGCGAATGCAGCCGTTTTGCCCATCTCCTCTGCCAGACAGTTGAGCAAATATTGACGATTAGAACACCGACCATTACGCCTAATCCGATAATACTTTGTTCTACCGGCTGTCCGAATCGACTAAACGCTTCAGTAATGACTTCAAAAGCCACTATGGTAAGTAGAGAAGCTAAAACTAATACCGCTATTTGTTCAAACTTCTGATGACCATAATGGTGATCTTCATCAGCCGGTGACTCCGATACTTTTATTGTAAACCAAGCAATAATATTGTTGGTTATATCTGCTAGTGAATGAATGGCGTCGGCGACGATAGCTGTAGAGTTCGTCATTAAACCAATACTCAGTTTGCTCAGCATAACGACTAAATTGACACTTCCTTCTACTATTAATACGGTTCTTACATTCACATTTTGACTTCCCAATTTTTCAATTCAATTGGCTTACTTTGCCTTTTAATAAATCAGCGCCATTAAAATTTTGTAGCGGTAAGTATTTGCATTGATTTAGGGCTAGATTTTGCAACATTTTCTGTGTTACCAGTACAATTCCATTACTACTCAAGCGAAACCCTCGCTCTAGGTCTTCTTTCTTACTTTCACCAATTTGCAGATTATCAGGAATAACGCAATTACTATCAATAATTGCATTTTTAATAGATACGTTATTACCTATCTTAACGTTAGGTAATAGAACTGAATGAGAGATATGTGCACTGCTGCCAACAGTAGAATCCTCAAAGACCAAAGAATGCAGTATTACCGAAGGATATATAATGCATCCAGCGGATATAAGCGAATTGGAAACCCTTCCTTTTTGTGTCGTATCATCGTCCAAAAACCTTGCCGGTTGAAGGCAACCTGTGGTGCTCCATATTGGCCATTTAGTATCACATAAATCAATTGAAGGTTGACTGGACAGTAATGCCATATTGGCCTCCCAATAAGCATCTAGGGTTCCTACATCTCGCCAATAAGGGGCTTTATTGCCGCTTGATGCGCAAAAACGAAATGCTTTTATTTTTTGTTTAGTCAGCACCTTGGGAATAATATCTTTTCCAAAATCGTGACAAGAATCATGCTGAACTGCATCTTTTTGTAATTCCTCAATCAAAAACTCAGTATTAAATACATAGTTGCCCATAGATGCCAGCACATTGTCAGGCTTGTCGGGTAGTCCTTTTGGAGCAATAGGTTTCTCTTCAAATGACACCACGAAATCATCACTATCAACATTCATCACCCCAAATTGACCAGCAGCCTGCTTAAGCGGTATTTCGATACAAGATACTGTCATTTGGGCACCACTTCTAACGTGTTTATAGAGCATATCCCGATAGTTCATTTTATATATATGATCCCCCGAAAGGACTAATACATATTTAGGCATTACCGCTTTAATGAATGCAATGTTCTGAAATAATGCGTCCGCTGTGCCTTGGTACCATTGTTCAGAATTTTGTTGTGATGCTGGCAATAATTCTAAAAACTCGCCAAAATTTTGATTGAATTTCGCCCAGCCACTGACCAGATGCCGAATCAGACATTGGGCTTTATATTGAGTAACAACGCCTATTTTTTTAAACCCTGAATTGACACAATTTGACAATGGGAAATCGATTATGCGACACCCTCCCCCAAACTCAAGTACTGGTTTGGCGCGCGATTCGGTGAGTTCATGTAAACGACTTCCTTGACCTCCTGCTAATAGTATAACGAGCGTGTCGTTTGGAAGTTGATTAATGTCGGGGTGTTCTAAATGTCCCATATAAAACCTCAAAAAATACAGTGGTTAAAATTCAGACGCAACGGCAAAAAATAGCTTTTTAAGCGTGTAATAAAACTCAGCCTATCTGCCAAAGTTCACTAATTAAGGCAAAGTAGGTGATGATGTTGACTCTCTATTAAACATAAGTCTTAGAAATAAAATCCGACCCATATCAAATATTATAGAGTTAGATGGCAGCTCTATTTAACACAACAATTATCCTGCCTTATGTTATTGCGATTATTAAAATGTAAATTAGTATTTTCGCGGGCAGTAAAACGGTCTGTTGAAGCAATACAACGTAAAGCATCTATGTCCAAGATGCTTACTTGGCGATTATGCACGCAAATTAATTCCTTTTGCTGAAAACTCGCAAATACACGACTCACCGTTTCAAGCGCCATTCCCATATTATTGGCAATATCTGTGCGCGTCATGCTGAAGCTAAACTCTCTTCCACAGAGCCCATGACTCGAAAACCGCTTAGATAACTCAAGAATGAAACACGCCACTTTTTGCTCACTTGAATAAGCGCTTAGGCACATCATCATGGCACTATCATTAATCAGCGATTGACTCATGGAACGTAACAGGCAATTCCTAAAATCATCATTGTTTTTAACTAAGCTATTTAAATCTGATTCTTTGACTAGACAAACACTACTGGTCTCTAGAAAAAGCACATTTTCCATATAAACATGTCGGTCAAATCCATCTACACCAAACAAGTCTCCGGGATAAAAGAATTTAGTAATATGTTCCTCGCCATCGAGAGATGTAATAAACGATTTCGCCGACCCTGAACGCAATATATACAAGCCTTCGAACTGTTCTCCGGCAGAAAATAGCGATTGCTTCGCATGGAAAACTCGGTGTGAATTGGTTAATTTTAAATTGTTTGATTTTTCAACACTTTCTAAGCATACTTTTAACGATGGACTAGATTTACTGATACGATTGAAAGGTAATGATGAATAATTCATGTTTTTCTGATCCGTTTTTGAGTTAGGTTCATTGACGCAAATCAGAGATGAAATAAAATATCTAGCAGTCAAGATTTTTGAAGACGTCGATTTTATATTAGGATTGAGGGGTTCGCTATCCGAGCAATCACTTAATTAATTGCGGAAAACACGTAGTTTATTTCCGATAAGGATCTTGTACATGGAGCAACCTCATAAGCTGACACTAACGCAATTGCTTGCAAGTGAAAATAGTGGTAACCAAGCGGTAAAAGATGCTAATGCGCAATTAATTAGTTTATTCAATGCAAGCCCTGATGCCTTCATTATTATTGGTCAAGCAGGAGTTATCGAGCTTGTAAACTCGACAACTCAAACTATGTTTCTTTATGACGAACAAGATTTACTAGGTAAAAACAAGCGGTGGGGAGAAATAAATGGAAAACACCAAAACTAAACAATTAAGTGTTACCGTTCACGTAGTCGATGATGACGATGCAGTGCTAGATTCTGTCGGTTTACTGTTAACTACTATTGGCATAAATAATAGTTCCTACAGCAATGCACAAACTTTCTTAGATGCGTACTGTCATCCAGATTTTGACAAACATAGTGGCTGTATTTTAATGGATATTAGAATGCCTGTTATGAGCGGTATAGAGTGTCAATATAGACTTGACGAATTAGGCTGTACCTTACCTATTATTTTTATTACCGGACATGGCGACGTACCTACGGCAGTTGAAACGATGAAGAATGGCGCATTTGACTTGATTCAAAAACCTTATCGAGAACAAGTGCTTATCGATGCGATTCAAAAAGCGTTGTCCGAAAATACGAGCACACAATCGCAAATGAAAAAAATAAGTAATACTAAGGAAAGATTAGCAACGTTAACGAAGCGAGAAACACAAATCTTAGAAGCTATCCTAGATGGGAAAGCAAACAAAGTAATTGCTATAGAGCTGTCGCTCAGTCAACGAACCGTCGAAATTCATAGAGCACACGTAATGGAAAAAATGACGGTAAAGTCACTCGCCGAATTAGTTAAGATAGTGTTAGACACGTTATAATCTGTTGATTATAAAACGTAAATTTGCTATTTTTAAATCTATCAAAAAGGAATCGCGACCTAACGACTAAGTCAGCAGTTGCCAACAATGAAAGGAATATAGATAATGCTCAGAGTAATTAGCTTTTTGCTTTTTATCACCTCATTCGGTGTCCTGTCTATAGAAATGCCCGTTGAAAACTTTGTCAAACACGGCGATTACCTGGACATGGAATTGTCACCTGACGGCAAACATATATCGGCGCGCATCCGCAATGAAGGAAGAATTTATCTGGTCTTTTTAGATACCGCGACCATGCAAGTGGTGGGCGGTGTTAAACCACGAAGCAGTGATGAAATTCACTCGGCTACCTGGATTAATAATGAACGTGTTGTCTATCAATTTAGAGAGGCGGTTTATAATTCTGATGCTCCGATTGCCACCGGCGAGCTATTTGCGACTAACGTTGATGGTACCCGATCTGAAATGTTATACGGCTACAGAGCTGGCGAAAGCCAGCTTGGATCCAGAAGGGCCAAACGTAAAGACAGCGCCGCAACACCCGACATTATTAGCAATCTGGTTAACGATGAGAAGCAGATTCTTATTGTTGAATACCCTTGGGACTTACAGGGGAATACATACTATGACAATCGCAAAACAAATTCGGTTATTAGTCGTTTAAATGTTTATTCAGGCATAAAAAGAAAAGTAGAAACACTGCCCCACCCCGGTGCAACACCGTTTGCCAATGAAGATGGTCAGGTCAGATTTATTCGTTGGAGAAACGAAAAAAACGAAAGTGAATTTGCGTATCGTGAAAATGATGATGCCCAATGGAAAGACCTCGATAATGAGCAGGCAAAAGACCATGTGCCAATTGGCGTGAGTAAAAGCGGGCAAAATGTTTATTTTAGCGGCACGGTGGGTGAAGCTGAATTTACCACCGTATTTGAGTTAGATGTAAAAACCGGTGCCTACACACAAATCTTTAATAATTTAACAGCCGATATTCGAAGTCTCAATTGGGATTTTGAGCTCGACAAGCCCGTAGTAGGTTTCACTTACCCTGACAAGGTCGCTTACACCTATGCAGAGGGCACGAGTAAAACGGCGACTCTGCATAAGCAATTAGTGGCTGCTTTCTCAGGCCAAAACGTGTCAATTACCAGTCAAAGTGACGGTCTTGCACTAGTCCGCGTTACCAGTGATGTGAACCCCGGTGAGTACTATTTATTTAATACTGTAACTAATAATGCGAGTTTTTTATGGGCTAACCGTTCATGGCTTGACCCAGCACAAATGGCCAGTAAAACTCCCCTTAAATTTAGCACTGAGGATGGTCTAGATATTAACGGATACATTACCTTGCCTACCAATTTAGCTGAAAACCAAAAAGCACCTATGGTGGTCATGATCCATGGTGGTCCTCATGGCGTGAGAGACTATTGGTCGTTTGATAGCGAAGTGCAACTATTTGCTAATCGCGGTTACGCAGTGTTACAAATTAACTATCGCGGAAGTGGTGGCTACGGTGACAAGTTTGAAGAAGCTGGATATATGCAATGGGGTGGCAAAATGATTCAAGACATCATTCATGGCACTCAATATGCCGTTGGCAGCTATCCAATTGATGAGAGTCGCATGTGTCTATATGGCGCAAGTTACGGGGGCTACGCAGCATTAATGGCTGCGATAAGAGCACCAGAAACATACAAGTGCACCATTGGTTATGTCGGTATTTATGATTTAAATTATGCATATACCCAAAGCGATACTATGAAGGCGCTTGGCGGCGAGGCCTATCTTAATAAAGTAATAGGTACTGATAAGAAACAATTAAACGAATTTTCACCGGTTAATCATGCTGATAAAATAAAAGCAAATGTGATGTTAATTCACGGCGAAAGAGACTCTAGAGTTCCAGTAATAAATGCTGAAGCAATGTTAAGTAAATTTGAAAGTGTGGGCAAAAAAGTGCCCTACTTAAACTTCAGTAACAGCGGCCATGGCGTGTACGACGAAGAAGGACGATTTATTTTATACAATGCTGTTATCGATTTCTTAGATAAGAATATTGGTAAATAAAGAAGCGTGTAAGCGCGTCTATTTTAGGTCGCTAACGATTCGTTTTTAATGGCATATATTGCCGCTATTTCGACGAAAATTACCAAGTTAGCGGCTTAAATACTTCTTTATTCTGCACCAGGCACGCTTAAATAATTAACGCGCTTTGTGATGTACAAGCACTCCAAAGTAGTCATTTTTCAGGCCGCTAGTGCTGTTTAGGCCTCGAAATCACTATTCAGGCCGTAATGCCGCTAATTTCTTTTCTTTCTTCTCTTTCCGATAATGCTTAAATGAGTCAAAAGTAAACAAGGCTAATGCAGCCCAAACAAAACCAAAAGTAACCAAACGTGCAGTACTCAGTGGCTCATTATAGAGAGTCACCGCTAAAACAAACATTAATGCCGGTCCAATATATTGAAAAAAGCCTAATGTTGAATAGCGGATGCGTCGAGCCGCAGCGGTAAAGCAAAGTAAGGGAGCGGTTGAAACAACGCCAGCTAATAGCAGTAAAACATTCAGTGATGTTGTGTTAGTGCTTAAGTCAGAAATTTGAGTAGCAAAGAAAACCCAATAAATGATCGCTGCTGGGAAAAGAAACAATGTTTCTATAAATAAACCAGGCAATGAATCTACAGAGACTTGTTTACGCAGTAACCCGTAGATACTAAAACTCACCGCCAGCATTAACGCAATCCACGGCACGTAGCCAAAATTAAAAATCATGATCAAGACGCCAATTATGGCGATGCCTACCGCAACTTTCTGTGTCATTCTTAATGTTTCACCTAAAAATAGCCGGCCTAAGAAAACATTAATGAGTGGGTTAATGTAATAACCCAAACTTGCTTCAAGAATAAAGTCGTTATTAACCGCCCATATATACAAAAACCAATTGCATGCGAGCAACGTGCTAGCGACCATTAACGTAATCAGTACTCGTTTATTTTTTATCGCCGCCTTTACTTTACCAATATGACGTAAGCCAACAATCAAAAAAGTCAGAAATATGACAGACCAAACTATTCGATGCATTAATATTTCGATCGCAGGAACGCCAGCAAGCGCTTTGAAGTAGATGGGTGCAATGCCCCACATGGTGTAAGCACATAGCGCAAAAATAACGCCCGAACGGACTGAACTTTGTTGGCTCAATTGACTCTCTTTTAATGTTGATAACAGTGAGTTTCATTTCACTCTTTAGTATTCACTGACGGGAAAGACCCACCATCAGCAAACTTTCCAGAATAACGGCGATCATGCTTCCCATGGATTAATGGTTTGCATTTTAATATGCTTGAAATCTACTGGATGACGAGTCACTAAACTCATATTGTTGACTAAACAGGTAGCCGCAATCATGGCGTCTCGTTCCGATTTAGGATTTGGCACATGCAACGCGGCGCAATATTCTGCCATTTCGGCATCAAATGCAACAATCCGACCTTTAAAACCGTGTAATACTTGCTTTTGCAACCAATTATTTAAGGCTTCACTTTCTTTAGGTGAGGTTTTGCGTTTTTGCAGGATAGCTAGCTTTAATTCCAGTACGCTAATTGATGAAACATACAAATTGAAAACCTGTTGCTGACTGGTCCATGCTAAAAGCTTGGCGTCCTCGTCAGTTGGGTTTCTTAACGCAGACAAAACGCTAGTATCGAGTAAATACATAATAATCCTTTATGCTGACTGGCTAGGAGTTGTAAACTTAGGCACCAAAAATTCAATATCAGCGGTATCAGGATCACCCAACAAATCACAAATAGTGCTCGCCTTGCCGGTTATTTCCAAATATTCCTCGATGCTCATCATCATATAAGCAACCACGCCTCGTTCAGTAATTTTTATGTGGCCTTTTTTAGCTGCGCGCTTCACCGAACTTGGATCTTGGTTAAATTGACGGCTAGTAAAAGTATCTGCACTCATTTTTATTACTCACTTTATATACATGTAGTTACATTACTACAATTTTTAAAATGTGCAAATATTCATCATTCGTTAAATAGTCTGTTAGTACAGCATGAATTCAAGCGCAAAAACGCGTAAAATGCCGGAATCGAATCTGAATGAGATAAAAATTGAGCCTTATTGCACAACAATCCAATGCTGTAACTGACACTGACATCTCAGTAAATGGCGCAATAGCGGCTGAGAATGTCGATACTCAACACTACCAACAGTGTGCAAAAATATTGAAAGATACCTTTGGCTATGATGAGTTTCGGCCAGGGCAAATGGAAGTTATTGGTAAAATCTTAAATGGTCAGGATACGCTAATTCTACTTCCCACTGGTGGTGGAAAGTCATTGTGTTATCAAGTACCTGCATTAGCTCTTGACGGTATTACGATTGTCGTTTCACCGCTCATTTCCTTGATGCAAGACCAAGTGCAACAGCTGACAGCTCAAGGCGTAAAAGCAGCCTATTTAAACTCATCGCAAGACACCGAAGAATCCCAACAAATAAGTGACCAATTATTTCGTGGTGATCTCGACTTGCTGTATGTTGCACCTGAAAGGTTATTGAAACCGTATTTTCTGAATTCATTGCAGAGGGTAAAAGTGAGTCTAATTGCGGTAGATGAAGCGCATTGTGTTTCACATTGGGGACATGATTTTCGACAAGACTATCGCCAACTTGGTCGCCTAAAGTCGCATTTCCATAATGTGCCTTTTATTGCGTTAACCGCTACCGCTGATCATGCCACCCAAGCTGATATTCAACATCAATTACAATTAGACAATCCCTTTGTTTTTAAAGGTGGCTTTGATCGCCCAAATATTCGCTACAATCTACTTGCCAAATATAAAGGATTTGACCAAGTTGTTACCTTTGTAAAGCAACAAGATAGCGCTGCCGGCATTGTATATTGTAATAGCCGAGCAAAAGTAGACGACTTAACTCAGCGCTTGCAAAGCGCAGGTATCAAGAGTGATGCTTATCATGCAGGCCGAGATACTGCTACACGGGAGTTTGTGCAAACCCAATTCCTCAAAGACGATTTACAGGTAGTAGTCGCGACCGTTGCTTTTGGCATGGGCATTAATAAATCAAATGTACGCTTTGTAGTCCATCATGATGTACCTCGAAGTGTTGAATCTTATTATCAAGAAACGGGACGAGCAGGCCGCGATGGTATGCCCGCGGAGGCATTATTACTATTTGACGAACGTGATGCGGCTAGAATTAAACAATGGATTTCAACTGGCACCACGCCCGATCGCTATGAAATTGAAATGCATAAGTTCGAGGCCATGGAATCCTTTGCTGAAGCACAAACATGCCGACGACAAGTGCTATTGAACTACTTTTCAGATTATCGCGAAGAGCAATGTGGCAACTGTGATATTTGTCTCGACCCGCCCAAGGTGTTTGAGGGTACAGCTCAGGCACAGCAGGTTTTATCCTGCGTTTACCGCCTTAAACAAGACACATCAGTGCAATATGTGATTGATGTGCTGCGCGGTAAAAGTATAAGAAAAATTTTAGACAATAAACACAATGAGTTGAGCACATACGGCATTGGCAAAGACCAGTCTGATAACTACTGGCACAACATAATTCAGCAATTGATCCATCAGGGGCTGTTACGGATTGATATGACACTGTCAGGTATTTTACGCATTAACGAAGCTGCCCGCTCTGTATTAAAGGCCGAACGCGTTGTGCATCTTGCTGTCCCTAAGCTCAGTGTTGATACAAGCAAACGCAATAAAGCAGAGCCTGTGAATATTGACCGACAGTTATTTGCTAAATTGAAACACTTACGAAAACAAATTGCTGAAGAAGAAAACGTACCCGCATTTGTCATTTTCAGTGATGCGACCCTTGCTGATATGACGGAAAAAATGCCAAGCGATAAAACCGAATTTATTGGCGTTACCGGAGTAGGTCAAGCCAAGCTAGAACGCTATGGAAACGCATTCATCACTCTTATTGAAGACTATTTAGGAGCGCATTGAGCCCTTAGCTCATTAATCATGCTGACTGATTAATGATTTTAATACAACGACTTGGCCGGCCCGCAAGTCACAACGCTCCCGGTATATTAGATCGAAGTCTCTGCATCTAGCATTTTAGCCATTGCCGCTCTGTGGCTGGCTAAGTTTCTAAGTTGCTGAACGTAAGCCGTCATATGCTTAAAAGGCTTTAGTTTTCCAGAATCGAACAAACCCTCAAGGCCAAAACTCATTTGTACATCAGCGAGAGTGGGTGCGTCGCCTACAAACCAGTTACTATTAGCCAAATGTTCCTCAACAAATACTAGGTTGCCTTGAATGTTTTTGCCGAAATAGGCATCCATTACACCATCAATAATTTTGTCCGCAATATAACGAACAAGGAATGGGCTAACTTTCGCTCTTGCTTTTTCAAGTACCATACTCGTAACCAATGAAGGCATAAAACTGCCTTCACAGTAGTGAGACCAAAACTGTACATCGTTAAAACTGTCGGTGCTGACGTCGGGTAACATGCCTGAATCTGGGAACTGCCTGGCGATATAATCGCAAATTGCACCTGACTCGGCAATTACTTTACCATTGTGAGTTATCACTGGAGCTCGACCTAATGGATGAATTTCTTTCAACTCAGCGGGAGCCAAGTTAGTTTTCGAATCGCGTTTATAAACTTTAATTTCATAATCTGCGCCAACTGCTTCCAACATCCAAACAATGCGTTGAGAGCGTGAGTTATTTAAATGGTGTAACTGAAACATGAGCTTTCCTCGAGCGTTTATTGGTTATTTCATCGATTACCTTTATTTTCGTAATCAAACATAATTTTTTTATTTTTTTGAAACTAGGTACCGTACTCAGAAGTAAACGAATCTTGCTTATACACTGTGTATTAATCTTTTTGCTTTGTATACATACTTTTAGATAAGTCATTTAGATTGAAAATAGTTTTATTTACCCTCAGGGTTAAGTTGTGCGTAGTAGGCTGATAGATCGGCAATATCTTGATCTGTCAGTTTTTGAGCATGCGAGGTCATCGCCATATTCACCCGTTCACCACTGCGGAATGCTTTTAATTGAAGGACTAAGTATTGTTCTTTTTGACCTGCCAAATTCGGGTATATAGGTACGTTTGATATGCCATTTACGCCATGACACATGCCGCACACTTTCGATAGCCCTTCACCTCGTTCAACATCACCTTGTAATATTGTTTCTGCGCATGCTGAAAGACTCAGCGCGGAAAAAGCCAATAGCGCGGCAAGTCGCTTGTTTAAAGATTTCCTTATCTTATTTCTTTTAATTATTTTTCTCATAATTGACTCCTGCACATAAAACTAACGTATAGTAACTTCATACTAATTCAAACGAGATAGCATGCAACTCTTTCATCACTATGCCACCGAACTAAGCACTATCAGCAGCCAAGTCAAACCGTTTCCAGTTACCCGTGCACGAGTTGCTATGCGCAATGAATTCCTCGCAAACGAATTAGGTATTGTTCTTGCAGAACTCGAAACCGACGCATTATTAATGGCACTCTTTAGTGATAATGGCGTTTTGCAAGAAAACAGTATTGCACAAAAATATGGAGGTCATCAATTTGGCCAATGGAACCCTAACCTAGGTGATGGTCGCGGATTGCTACTCGGTGAAATTAAAGCACCCAATGGTGTCTTTTCGGATTTGCATTTGAAAGGAGCCGGCCCAACACCCTATAGTCGACATGCCGACGGACGCGCTGTTTTACGTTCTACTATTCGAGAATATCTTGCGGGTGAAGCCTTACATGCATTAGGTATTCCAAGCAGTCGTTCTTTATGTCTGTTGACTAGTCACGAACCGGTGCAGCGCGAACAACGTGAACGCGGTGCAATGATGATTAGAACCTGCCCAAGTCACATTCGCTTTGGACACTTTGAGTATTTTCATCACAGCAATCAACCTCAAGAAGTCGAGGCCCTATTTAATTATTCTTTTAAACACCACTTTCCTCGTTGTTTAGAATCACCAACACCGCATGCCGACATGCTCCAAACCGTTGTTAAAAATACAGCATTAATGATTGCAAAGTGGCAAGCCTATGGGTTTAACCATGGCGTAATGAATACTGACAACATGTCGATTCATGGCATTACATTTGATTACGGACCTTATGCGTTTCTTGATGATTTTGTCCCCGAATATACATGTAACCATTCTGACCATACAGGCAGATATGCGTTTGACCAGCAACCCAGCATAGGACTGTGGAATTTGAATGCGTTCGCACATGCGTTTACGCCATTTATAGAAATAGACGAGATAAAAAGGATATTATCAACCTATGAAAGTACCTTAGTAGACGAATATCAAACATTGATGAAACAACGCTTAGGTTTGTATGAGCATGCAATTAATGACACTCAACTTGTCTCTGAGATGAATATACTAATAGCCGAATGGATGGCTATTTTGAAGGAAGAAAAAGCAGACTTCCATCAGTCATTTCGACTACTAAGTGAGCAGTTACTATTGCTAGAGAGTAAAGATATGAAGGTTATATCAGATAACTTTGTGCAAGCAGACAGGGTCCGCCAATGGTGTGTTAATTATCACGAGATACAACAAAGCTTGATGGTATTATCAGACGATACTTGGACACAAGTCCAACAAAAAATGCTAGCCGTCAATCCTAAATTTGTGTTGCGTAATCATTTAGCACAAAAAGCAATTGAAGCCGCTGAAAATGACGACTTTTCGATTTGTGAAGCATTAATAACTGTGCTCACATCGCCGTTTGCAGATCATCCTGAATTTTCGCATTTTTCTAAGCCACCAGCTAATCAGCAAAAAGGTATTTCATTGTCATGTAGCAGTTAGTTGCAAACCTAGTCGTTGTTTTGTATCCACTGGCGCAAGCATCGGTTATTATCTTCAATGCAATCACTAATATAGAGACATCTAGTTTTTAGTAATATCAAATTTTTGATATGCTAAAACTAGATATATTTTTCCTTCATACAAGCATTGTTTTAATACTAAACCAGGTGTTGAAGTTGCCAAGGGACAGAATAGAATTGAAAGCAATATTTGCGCAGTATTTATTTATTGGACTGTTATTAGCACTGAATGCATTGCCACTAAAGGTATTCAGTCAAGAACAGCCGCTCAATCGCGGCACTGATATCAATGCCGTCGAAGTAAAAGATATTACTGCGTCAATTAATTTACAAAATACTGTAGCCTTGCACTATACCAGCGAAGGTTTGTTACTTTCCGATGTTGTTCAACTAACTCACTGGCAACGCCAGTTTTCTCTCACTCCGATCCCCGAAAACAAGGTGTTATGGGTGCGCTTCCAAATTCAAAATTCGGGTAATAGTAATATTCCGCTAATGCTCATTGCTGGAAATACCTTTATTGACCGGGTAGATGGTTTTTTACTTGATGATCAAGGTCGCATTATTCAGTCCATTCAGCGCAATAACGCTAACCCTAATACGAATGCTAGCGACTTACATGGGTTTAGAATGGCGATTACATCTCGCCCTGATCAATTACTTAGTGTTTACTTGCGAATACATGACGATGGCCCAGCAATCTTACCAATCGAATTATGGAACGAGCAAAAATTTGAGCAGCAAAGTAGCATTCGGCTTATTTTGCTTGGCGCCCTTAGTGGTGGTTTATCCCTATTAGCCACCTATTTTTTAATCACTTACATGCTGAAAAATGCACCCGCTCGCTTTTGGTTTGCGATATTTTCAGTTGCATCAATGACAACATTGCTCAGCGCAGAAGGTATTCTGCCTAGGCTATTTAATCTGCCCGCCTTTGCGGCTGAAATAACCGCTTTTAGTTTAACAATTAGTTTGTTTGCCGCCATTAAGATTGGCCGTGATATATTTGTACCGGTATCCCGAGTTTGGTTGCGGGCTCACTATATGCTGCTTTTTGTCCCGATCATCACGCTATTTCTATACAACGATTTTTGGCAGTTGATATCTATTCTAGGCATCATTGTCGCGTTTTTAGTCAGCAAACTCTTTGCCACGCTTATCTATCGATCTAAAATTGATATGCGCAGTACTATTATTTATTTCTGTGGTTGGCTTGCAATAGGCTTGGTCGCCGTATTGGAGGTACTATCATTTGCAAAAGGTGCAAGTCATCTAAGCTATTCTGCAGCATTGCCCTTCGCATTTACTTGCTTTGGTATCATGCTAATTGGTGTTGCGATTATCAGCCGTGAACATTCATTGGTGTATCGACAAGAACGCGAGCAGGCGAACATTATTAGTAATCTTCAGCACTTTGCAGATGTGTTTGATAATACAGCCGAAGGTCTATATGCCGCCAAGTCTGACGGTACTTTACTGCGCGCAAATGCAGCATTCACTTCACTTTTTGGGTTTGAGTCAGAACAGCGACTCCTCGATAATTGTCATAACATACATGATTTGTTTTCAAATCCCATTGAAGCTGACTTGCTGTTAGGCGAGTTATCTGCGCAACAAACGGTGCTGGGGCGGGAATTTAAAGGAAAGCGAGTTGATGGTAGAGAATTTTGGTTTTCAATCTCAAGCCAGATTGTCAAAACTAAGGGTGATGCAGAGCATTTTGGTAGCCTATTCGATATTACCGAACGCAGAGTCAATCAAATCAACCTGCAATACTTGAATACCCACGATCAATTGACAGGCCTGCATAATCGTCGTCACTTCTTGCAGTTATTAAATGAAAAAATCACTCAATTCGAGGTTGATGAAAAGAGCTTTGCATTAATTTATATTGATGTTGACCAATTTAAAATAATCAACGATACCTGCGGTCATGTTGCGGGTGATGTATTCATTAAAGAACTTGCAAATGAATTGTATGAAGTATTTGACCAAAAATGGATTTTCGCGCGCCTGAGTGCAGATGAATTTGGTCTTATTGTGGAATATCAAGATGAGAATAAAATTCATGACACAACCGACAAAATTCTTACCCAAGTACGTAAATTCGAATTCAAGTGGGATCGTCATCGTTTTACCCAAAGTGTGAGTATCGGTATTGCAAAACATGGGGCTAATAACGTCAGTGGAGAAGAGTTACTGAGTTTTGCAGACACCGCCTGCATTGTTGCGAAAGAAAGTGGACGCGATAAAGTGCATGTTTATTCAACAGATATGGGCATCAACAATAGTTACGAACGAGAACTCTATTGGGTAAAGGAGGTTAATCGAGCGTTAAAAGAAGATTCCTTTGAACTGTACTTCCAGCATTACCGTCCACTCAACAAAACGGATGGCAATGATTATTATGAGATCTTTATCCGCTTAATAACAGAGGATGGTGACGTGACGCTGCCAGCTTTTTTTATGCCTGCAGCGGAACGACACAATTTAAGCAACAAAATAGATAAGTGGGTGATTGAGAACTATTTTGTTTGGTTAAACACAAATTCCGAGTACATGGACAAACTTGCTAGGTGTAATATCAATATCACAGGGCCTTCGCTGTCTGATGACGACTTCCAATTTTTCTTACTTAACGTATTCGAGAAATACCATATTCCACACCAAAAAATATGTTTTGAAATTACTGAAACCGCTGCCATTATTAACATGAACGACGCAATTGCGTTTATAAAGCAATTTAAACGCTTGGGCTGTACTTTCGCGTTAGACGATTTCGGCAGTGGATTTTCTAGTTATGGTTATTTAAAAAACTTACCGGTGGATTATGTCAAAATTGATGGCAATTTTATTCGTAATATATTAACTGACCCGATTGATCTTGCGATGGTAACCTCTATTCGCGACGTCGCAGGGGCTATGTCTATTCAGACTGTAGCCGAGTTTGTAGAGTCTGATGAAATTATGGTTCAGCTAGGAAAAATAGGATTAGACTTTGCACAAGGATATTGTATTGCAGAACCTGCACCTTTAATCGAGTTTGTGTCGTATAATAGCGTGCCAACAAAATAAACATAGTTGGAAAATCGTTGGGAATTGTTGGAAAATTGAATTTCATCCCCAGATATCGCTTACTCCGAGGGCAAACAGCTACCAATATGAGCAATCCATACACTTCATTTGAATTTGTCAGTAGCGCAAAACTACCCACGAGCTTTGGGCAGTTTGTCATCTATGGCTTTGTAGATACATCTACCGGTCAAGAACACATTGCGTTGTCGCACGGAGCATGGGCAGAGGATGACGTGGTTCCAATTCGCATCCACTCGGAGTGTTTAACCGGTGATGCACTATTTAGTACCAAGTGTGATTGTGGTTTTCAGTTAGAAAGAGCAATGCAAAACATAGTCGCTAACGGATGCGGCATTTTACTCTATTTGCGCCAAGAAGGGCGTGGCATTGGATTGTTGAATAAAATAAAAGCCTATCGTCTGCAAGATGAAGGTTATGACACGGTTGAAGCTAACGAACATCTTGGTTTCGATGCTGATTTACGCGATTACAGTATATGCAAAACAATGCTTGATACCTTAAAAGTGAAGCGCGTAGAACTGATGACAAACAACCCCAAAAAGGTTGATGCACTCACCGATATGGGTATTGAGGTTGTAAGGCGTCAGCCAATTGACCACGGTATTACTGACGCTAATAAAGCTTACCTTAAAACAAAAACAGAAAAGTTAGGTCACACGTTCAATACTGATCACCTAAAATAATTAATTTTGCTACTAGTAAAACGTCATGATTTTTTGGCGGTGTTCAGTTCCGGTTAAGTTTACTTAGCGTATAACTAAGGGTATCAAGGCAAAAGGATATCGTGATGAATACCAATCAAAAAGTAACAACAAACAAACTAAGATTGTCAGCTAGTGCCATAAAAAACATTGGTTACACAACGTTGTTGACTATGTCGTTAACCATAGGAATGCACTATGCCCAATCGACTCCATTGCAATCAAATAATGTGTATGGGTTTCAAAAGAGCCAATCTCAAAGCGATTATGAGCAAATTGATGCAGCCTTAGCACCTATTGCGCTTTATCCAGATTCTTTGTTGACCCACATTTTGATTGCGTCAACCTATCCACTGGAAGTCATTGAAGCAGCTCGCTTTATTCAACAACATCCAAAATTTGATCTAGACGATTATGAGAAAAACGGATTAGGTAAAGATACGATTGAAGCAATTCAAGAAGATGCTTTGGAATACGGCTGGGATGCTTCGGTTATCGCATTAACCGCCTTTCCTGATATTTTGAATAATATGAGCGACGACTTAGGTTGGTTAAGTGACCTAGGTAATGCTTTTGAAAATAATCAAGAACTGGTCTTAAGTCGCGTACAAAAACTGCGTGAATTAGCCTACGACCAAGGTAATTTGCAAAACGATGAACAAGTAGAAGTCGTCGTTGAGCATGAGCAAAATACGCGTGTCATCGTTATTCAGCCTCGCCGTCATGAATTAGTGTACGTCCCTTACTACGACACGACTGTTATTTATGGACCAAGTTGGCATGTAACCTCCTCATATCGATGGTCAAGACCCTACTATGCCCGCCATTATCGTCATAACTATGTTTACTTTACGCCAGCAGCATATATAGGTAGTCGTTTGTTATTCGGGGGGATCCATTGGGGTAACCGCCATATTTCAATTAATCGTGATTGGTCTTATCGACAAGCGCGTCACTACAACTATACAAATACCCGGTATAAACGCGTTCATCATAAAGAGTACCAACGTTGGGCTCCAACAAAACGCCATACGCGCCATGTTGAACGTCAAAAATATGCGGGGAATAACGCGACACACACTACTTATAAACGCAATGCTTGGGTGACTAATAAGCACAGCGAATTTGAAGACGCACGCAACTCTGATAGGAAAATCACGCGTAATGGTGCAGACCAATCTAAGCGTCAATTCGTAAAGCAGATAAGCAACAACGAACAAAGACAAAAGCTAAGTAGGAAAATAGACAAAGCAAAAATGCGCCAACCAAAACCGATCAAAAAGAGAGAGATTGAGCGCAATGACAGAGTTGTTAGCAATAAGACACACAGAACGACAGTTTCAAAGCCACAGCGTCAGGTCTCGCAGTTTAACCGCAACGTGTCACAACCGAACAGTGAGAGTTCAAAACAGCCGCGGCAGGTGATGCAGCGCAAAGAGTCTAAACCTCAACGTCAGGTTGTGCAGCGCAAAGAGTCTAAACCTCAACGTCAGGTCTCTAAGTCGCAGCGTGAAGTATCCAAACCACAACGCCAACATATACAAAGAACTAAAATAGTAAAACGTTCTAAAGAATAAGTGTCAACAGCAACACCTTAGTAGTTTTGCGATAACTCAAGGACTCGCTGATACAGCAATGGGTGAAAATTGTCGCAGGCGCCTATGCAAAGCTCAGATTGTGAGTACTTATCTGTTTACATTTTGCATAGGCATTTTTCCTTATTAAGGCTATGGCATTGTGATCGTTAGGCCTGCTTCAGGAGCAATTCTCCCTTCGCAAACATCGGCATAAATATCAGCCATACCCTGCAAGCCCTCAATATCGGTCATTTTTAACCATTCACGACTTTTTGCAAAAGAGTGCTTTAAATATTTCCCACTTTGCTTTTCAAAACCTTCCATTCCCCACTCTTTGATGCGTTTATGAAGCTGAGATGGTGCAAAAAAGAATTCACTTCGTTGTTTTATAAAATCCGGTCCTGTTTTCATTTCCTTCCAATGTGTTACGCCAACATTAGAGCAAAATTTCATGTTATCGCCCAGATGCTTATGTAAGTCATTCAGAACTTGGCCATTTCCCGACATATCGACAATCAGAGTCGGTTTCGTCGAATCTATCTGTTTTATTTGGTCGTACGAGAGCGTCTTATCATAAACGCCTAAGTTTTCGACCATCTGCACATTGCGCTCTGAAGTTAACGCAACTTGCGACGGTGCGTTCTCATCATCTTTAACACCATAAGCCAAACCCGTACTGGTTTTACTCGAAGCGCTTATCATGACCAATTGAGTCGCTCCAAACCAATCATTACTTTGGAAATAGTCATATAAGGCAAATGAGGTTATGTGCAGTGGGTATAGCAACATACGCTCATCTTCAAGGGCTTTGTTGTAAGCTGGCTCAGACTCTACTTTCCGATAAATATTATATCCCACTGGCAATGCCGCACGATGCGCAGCTCCGTCAATCCAAGCCGCAGGACTGATTTTGGTTGGGTGCATTAATAAATGAGTGGCAGGTGGAAAATAACCAAACAATCTCTCTCCCACCGGTACTTCAGCATTATTAGATTTCACGACGTCCGCAAAACCCCAAACTGGCAAAACTCCCCAACCTGATACATCTTCGTTCGCATTTGTGCTTGCAGTATGCGCAGGAAAGAATTGCCAATACCCTATCTTTTCCGCAACAACGGCATAGGTTATATTATTGGCGGTGAGCGCGAATTTATCTACTTTCACTAGGACCTCACCTTCGGCTAAGGTTTGATTAGAAAGATCATTAGCTACAATTCTGCACTCTATATAATTATTTTTGCTGACTTGAAATTCGCTCATGCTGTTCGTCCTTGTTCAATTGCAGCTAAATATCCCTGCAGTTTGGCCATCGCAGTTTGCCCATTATCGCGCATGCGTTGAAGTATCATTAGTTTTTCATTGTCATCTTCTTTTACTGAACGAACGAGTTTGCTGAAGCCATCTAGGCGATTGTTTAACAACCACTTACGAAGCCCCTCATCTTTGGACCAAATGTGCTGATTAATCAAAAAGGCAGCAGTAAGGCGCAGCCAATCTATATCGGTATTGGGGAGGGGAACAACATTACAAATTTTGTTTTTAACTTCATCGTTCGGATAGGCAGCTTCAACATGCGCAATAAAGGCGGCACTAAATACAGGCTGATAAGAACGCACTGTTTGCGGCGTAATTAGACCCTTGGCGAAAATAGGCTTCATGCTTAAGTTGGAGATCGCACTTGCAGAACAGTCGACATGAATATGACTTGGCGTGGTGGGAATTTCGCCTTCTTGAAGAGTAATTTTATTCTCCGAAATGGCAGTAACTCGACCCATCCGTATTACGTTTTTCACTCGTTGCAACTCGGCAAGTTCCATTTTACTGACCGTCGCACCATGAAACATGCTTGGCCACACGTTCTTATCAATTCTTAAGAATACGCCCGACGCTTCTAAGCGCGAAAACATATCGCTTATCGATGTTGAATTGGCAATAGCTTCCATTTGGTTTGCTTGAGCGCCAATAGAACTTGTGAAAAATTCTTCTGTTGGCTGAGTATTTTGCCGGTCGATTAACCAAGCATCACGAGGCATAATCCACGTAATATGATCTGGGTTAGCGCCGTTTTCAAGTAAGAACAATATTGCGTCAATACCTGTTTTCCCCCCTCCCACAATGACATAACCAGCAGGAGGAGTCTGAATTTTTGGCAGGTCATTTAACGGCATAAAATGCACACCATCAGACACATCAAAATTAGGCGCATGGGTGGAGGGAACCGTCGTTTTTAAATAAGTGCAGTCAACGGTTTTGTTAGTCACGTCAACGTGGTGTTTCTGACCGGTTAAGATTGACTCAAAATTGCCATCACCTTTATAATCACACATTGGGAAATACTTGACTCGCCCAGTCGGTAAAAACTGCTCACGCATAACATTATCAAAATAGGCACTAACTTCGGCGCCTGTAGCCAGCTCATTCAAGCCTCTATTGAGACCTATTTCATCTTTGCAGCCTTTGCTTAGCTCTCTTGAACTAACGCCATAGAACGCCGAAGGTTGGTGTAATGTCACAAATGGATAAGCAACATTCCAATGGCCACCTGGCTTGTGATGCTTATCGACAATGACAATATTGGCATCAGTCTCGGTCAATATCGTATCAGCAAAAGCCATTCCTACGGCGCCACTGCCGACAATAAGATAATCTGTTGTATGTGTTTTTATTGTCATTACATTTCTCACTAATAAAATTTAAAGGTAAAAAAACATTTAATAACAGGAGGGAAAACCGACCTGATTGATTGATTGCTCGCTAGTTGAGTGAAATACAGTTATTAACCTCCAGTAACTGGAGGGAAAAAGGCAATTTCATCACCATCATTTACTGTCGCTAATGCGCTGGTTAGTGTCTGATTAACCGCAATTAATACATCCTGTTCTGCGAGTAAAGTCCAAGGCTCGCCGCGAGCAATAAGCTTTTGCTTTATATCAGAGACCGTTTTCTCATCGGTATACTGGAAATCAACCTTATCGACTCCAAGACGTTCACGCAGCATGGCAAAAAATCGAATATTTATCATATTTCGTCCCTCCTCCAATCGCCTTTTTTACCGCCTTCTTTTGAGAGTACTTTAATATCACCAATAAGCATATTTGGATCGGCTGCTTTACACATATCAAAAATAGTAAGTGCCGCGATAGAAACGCCGGTCAAAGCTTCCATTTCGACACCAGTAGTGCCGACTAACTTGCATTCACAACGGATATTTATTCGAGAATGATTGTCATCAATCTCAAAATCAACTGACACTTTTGAAAGCATTAAAGGATGGCATAAAGGGATCAGCACAGGGCATTGTTTTGCACCTTGAATACCAGCAATTCTTGCGGTCGCGAGCACATCACCTTTCGCAACATTGTTGGCTTTGATAAGCGCCAGTGTCGAGGCTGTCATTGCTACAGATCCTGTCGCTACGGCCCTTCTTGTAGTTGCCTTTTTTTCACTCACATCCACCATACTAGCTTGGCCACTGCGGTCCACATGGGTGAGTTTACCTTCGGTATTCATTTTGCTATCCATACGACCTCTATTGGCAACTTTTATTAGTAGCTCTGTTAGTACACTACTAGCATTTTCTTAGTGTGGACTCTTCCAGCGGCCTCTTTAGGCAACTTTGTTAAGCGTAAACGATACCCAAGCTAATGCTAACAACACGCACACAATAAGCAAACGAAAAATGATCAAAATGTATTGTGTGCATTACTTTTCACCTTAAATATTCTTGATCGCGCTTTGTAAAAATTCAGGGCTGTGCATAGGAGAGCCATTTTGTTTTTGCTCGGCATCTTTCACTAAATTAACAATACACTGATTAACCGGTGCTGATACACCATTCCTTTCAGCCAGACTGACAATTTCACCATTCAAAAAATCGATTTCGGTTTTACGTTTTAATAAAAAATCTTCATACATTGAAGAACGCGCTTTCGGGTCTATTTTAAGTGTTGCGCTCGCCACTCGTTTAAACAGCCAATTGGGTAACGCCAAAATATATGGCATCAAATTAGGAATCACTTTTCCTGTTCGTGCCGGCTTGATATCAGCAACTTTCATCACTGCTAACGCTTCTGCAATCACCCTTGTCATCACTAACCGATATTCACGGTTGTTCATTTGCTCTAACAATGGAACCCCCGAAAGCGCATTGACGGCATTATTTAAATTTATAATCAGTTTTCCCCATTGCACACCTTCAAGATTTTCATGTAATACGACGGGTAGATTGGCTTGCTTGAGCGCATTAACTAGTTCGCTATAATCACCTTCTTTTGCCTCAATAGCCAAATTGCCTTCTGTACCACAATGAAACTGCCCTTCACCGTTATTGAGAACGTTAAAAGGCACCATCGCTTTGAGTATCTTGTGATCCGGCAATTTTGCTTTTAAAGTAGCCACATTTTGGATTCCATTTTGAAAGCTAACGATAACAGCTGAAGCTTTGGCATATTCAAGACCCGACAAAACCACCACTGAGCATTCTGATTATAGGCGATTCGGCTGCAGCTGGCGTGGGTGCTGATCATCAAGACAATGCACTTCTTGGTCAATTAGTTAACAATTTAAAAAGCCACGTTAACTTGTCATGGGCACTGATAGCAAAAACGGGTGCAAAAACGAAAGACATGACTCAAATGCTAGAAACCGCCAAGTTAACTAAGACGTTTGACATAGTAATAACCAGTTTAGGAGTCAATGATGTTACGTCACTACAAAAGAGCAAAGACTGGTTAAATGAGCAAAACAAACTACATCAATACTGCTTCCAGAAACTAGGTGCTAAATATATTATGGTCAGTGGTATGCCGCCAATGCATAAATTCCCGTTATTACC
>JAWUVZ010000049.1:0-13886 GCA_034112105.1 Glaciecola sp.
CACGCCGAGGGACAAACCCACTAGTTACAATAACTTTTATGAATTTGGCACTGCAAAAGACGACCCCATAAACAACGCACAGTCTTTTAATGTCGAGCCTTGGTCATTGTCGATTGAAGGTCTTGTCGAAAAGCCGCTTACCCTTAGTTACGATGACCTCTTTTCTTCTTTTGATTTAGAAGAACGAATTTACAGGCTCCGATGTGTAGAAGCCTGGTCAATGGTTATTCCATGGGTTGGATTTTCATTAGCTAATATCATTAAGAAAGCGCAGCCTTTGAGTAGCGCAAAATATGTCTCTTTTCAAACCTTGTATGACCCAAAGCAAATGCCAGGGCAGCGCAGTCGATTCAGCGGCGGTGGCGTAGATTATCCGTATGTAGAAGGCTTAAGACTTGATGAAGCAATGCAACCATTAACAATGTTAAGTGTTGGAATGTACGGTAAAACATTACCGCCTCAGAATGGTGCGCCAATTAGGTTAGTCGTTCCTTGGAAGTACGGCTTCAAAAGTATCAAGTCGATTGTCAAAATTGTGCTGACAGAAAAACAACCACCAACTACATGGCAAATTCTTGCGCCTGATGAATACGGCTTTTACGCAAATGTAAATCCTCGAGTAGATCACCCTAGGTGGTCACAAGGGAGGGAGCGCCGAATTACAGGTGGCGGTTTATTGGCTCAAAATAGAATAGACACACTGCCATTTAATGGTTATGACGAAGTCGCTTCTTTATATAAATCGATGGACTTAAGTAAATTCTACTAAATGTTAAAAATAAATAAACCTATACGGATTAACCCAACATTTATGCGAATGCTGCGTCTACTCGGTCATGGTGTTCTGTTTATGTGGTTAACAATAGTATTTTATCAAGGGTTTACTGATCAGCTCGGCGGGGATCCAGTGCAATCGTTGCTCGACTTCACTGGGATTGGTGCACTCAATTTACTGGTTATCAGTTTGATAATCAGTCCCCTTGCTATGCAGCTCAAGTTTGCTCAATTGCTCCCACTCAGGCGCCCTATTGGATTGTATTGTGCACTGTATGCATTGAGCCACTTTTACGTGTTCATTGCATTTGAATTACAGTTTGAATTGCAACTAATTGTCTCTGAAATTATCAAACGGCCTTATATAACCGTAGGCTTTGTGACTTTACTCATCCTCATTATACTGTCAGTCACTTCCATAAATGTAATTAAAAAACGGATGGGCGCTAAGTGGTTTACGTTACATAGCTTAGCCTACGTAGCCGTTATTTTAGCTGGGCTGCACTACCTCTGGCTAGTTAAATCGGCATGGTACGAACCAGCGATATATCTACTGGTTTCCGTCGGTTTATTAATCTTAAGACGAGCTAAAATTAAAAAGATCTTCAAATAAAGCTTGCATGTTTATTTATACAGTACTACTGTATGTATACACATAGTGGATAAACAGACAGCGGGTAACTTAATGCAAACTCAATCTTATAACAATCAGGCAGCCGGAAACTCGTCATTAACGAATTCCTCATTAGTGAACGCTAGTTTCATTAATCCAACTGACCAAGATGACTTACTTGATGTATCGTTCACTATGCATTCAGCATTTCAATTGCAGAAGTCGAACATCGGTGCAAGTCGTTGGGTAGCGCATGTCTCAAGTAAAACAAAATTAGCTGCTTCGCATAAATTAACACTTAATATTAAGCCAACACATTCATTTTCTTCATTCGATATACTTGAGCGTTTATTATTTTCAAAGACTTGCGCTGTTATTTATACCGATGAGGTACTTCCTCTACATAAGGTAAAAATGCTTAAGCAGATGGCTATGTTTAGCGGCACGGAAGTAGTTTTCATTGCCGATAGGTTTGAGTTTAACTCGATGCAATCAGGTGATTTAGAAAAAGCATAGTCAGCGAAAGTGGCAAAAGACCACTATATCCACGTATTATTTACGTCATTTAGTAGTGATATCGCGGTTGTAACTCAGTAACTAGTTTGTAAGTTAGGTGGTAATAATTGATTTTTTAGAGTCACCACTTGCTTACTAAGCGTTGACGACGAGTTCTAACCAATTATTTTCAAAATCAGACAAGCACCTCAATTGTGGTGAACTTTTTAAATTCAAATAATCAACTGACAAGGGGGTAAAAATGACCACACAAAAATGGTCGCTTATATCAAAAGCGCTCTCAGCATTGTTACTTTTTTCGCTATTGTTGATTTGTGACTCACTATTAGTCACTTTTGTCTGAGTAGATTGACTAGCCGCTGTGCCACCACTTAAGGCATCTGGGTTAATTACACTGGCATCCTTTATATCCACCAATCCATTGCCAACGTCATTTTTTTTATCATCTGCTTTGCTATCGAAAGGTGTTCTAGGTGAAGGCCAGAAAAACTGCTCTTGTGCCCCTCTAGACAAATTAGCCCACTGCTGACGTAGGAACGCTTTGGAAAAAACCACTGACTGTATCTTAGAGTCACGATCATCTGCGTTTTTTAGTATTTCGTTATTAAGCAAGGAAATGTGTCCAGCAATACGGTATTGCTCTCTTGAGCCTGCAAAATACCAACATATTTCAAACTCTTTTGGGGTGTTTAATTGCCAATCTACTACTTTTTCACTGCGGGTGTCTGTGACTGAAATTAAATTTAAAGATTCAGGTATAAAGCCTCTGAATACCATAGTCCTGTTCTTAGGCAGCCCGTCCCTGGAAACGCTAGCTACTTGAAAATATTTCGATTGTGCTTGACTGCGATTAACATGCAAACTCCTTACAAGGCGTTGCCTCCAACTCGGAAATTTAAAATCAGACATTCGGTTTAACTACCATCGAAAATAATTTATAAAAATTAGCCGTTGTTGCTGCCGCTAATTCTGTAACTGATATACCACGTAACTCGGCAATAAAGTAAGCAACATCAACCACATTTGCAGGCTCGTTTTCCTTTCCTCTGTGGGGAACTGGCGCTAACCAAGGACTATCAGTTTCAATAAGTAATCGCTCAAGAGGTATCTGTTTTACGGTCTCTTGTAGTTCTTCAGCAGAGGCAAATGTTACGATGCCAGATATGCTGATATAGAACCCCATTTCTATCGCTTCTTTCGCCATTTCAAGTGATTCAGTGAAACAATGTAAAACGCCTATAGTCAGCGGAGCTCTGTACTTCTTTAGCAGATCAATAGTGTCTTTATGTGCATTTCGAGTATGAATAATCAGTGGTTTTTGAACCTCATTGGCCGCTTTTATGTGGTCAACAAACGACTGTTTTTGTATGTCTTGAGTTTCTGGACTATAAAAATAATCCAAGCCGGTTTCTCCGACAGCAACAACGTCATCTTGTTTAACACTAGCTAGCAATTCATCGTAACTACAAACGTCTTCATTATGCAAAGGATGCACACCACAGGACATTGAAACATTATCAAATTTTGATACTTTGGCTTTCATATCGTTAAATTCTTTCACCGACACGGCGACACAAAGCATATGCTCTACTTTTCGTTTTTTAGCTGCAGCGACGATTTCAACGAGTTCATCGTCATTCTTTTTTAATCTATCTAGGTGACAGTGTGAATCTACAAACAAAGAGGCTCTCCAGTTGAGAAAGTTTAATTTATGAGTTAGTGAACCTAAGCGTCGATAATTTATATCGGCTAAGGCTAACTAAATGATGCTACTTTTATACTACGCAGTTGAGCAAACAATGAGGTCAATATTAACGATTTATTAAGACCCGGATGGCTCATGCGCTTGGAAGCAATTAAACAGGTTTGATAGTTTGTATAAGATAATTCATCTTGATTGCTTTTATATATTTCAAACCAATGTTGCGCTAGCCACTTTGTCACTTTAGGGGCTTGTGACTGCCATTTTAGCGCCGCCCTGTTCGCTGTATCGCTTCCGTCCATTATGCGTTGAAGCGATACTGTAAAATCATCAAAACCAATACTGTCCGAATCTTCTAACTCATTTTTATAAGTAATAGGAGAGGAACCATGCGCTAATAGCGCGGCTTTACTCGGTTTTATTATTTGTAGCATAGCTAACCAGTCACAGCTTTGCTGGTAAGTTGGGAGCGCAATAGTTTGCTTCTCACAACGACTCAGTAGGGTTGGAAGCAATCGTTGAGAATCGTTGGTTGTCATCAATAAATACGTGTTCGGTGTAGGCTCTTCAAGAGTCTTTAGCAACGCATTGCTTGCTGATTCCGACATCAGTTCAACCTGCGGAATAATAACCACCTTATTCCCACTGAGCTGGGCAGTTTGATTTACTTTTCCAATCGTTTGCCGAATTGAATCAATACCAATTTGCGACTTTTCTGTGGTAATAACATGCAAATCTGGGTGTGATCCCGCAGTAATTAATAAACATGATTTACAGATACCACAAGCATCTAGTAACACTCTATCAGATTGTTCAGTTGTCTCGTCGAATTCACACAATCCATCAGTTTGGGTATCAACTGGACTATTAATTGATAATGCGACTGATTTACATAAAAGTGCTTTCGCTATTTCATGACAAAGCTGCGTTTTCCCTGCATCAGCTACTCCCATAAACAGTAAGCCATGGTGTAACTTAGCCAAACGGTAACGAGTAATTAGGCTATTGAAAGTAGTTTCTAACCACGGATACATTATTCTTCCCTGCAGTCTTTAGCAGCATTATCTATAACGAAAGCAGATTGATTGACTAGTAGATAAGTAGTATACCAATTTTGAAGGGCTATCGTTACATCAGAGTGCACATCGTCCATCGTTTGCATCGCATTTATTTCGATCGCTTTACTAGATGCACTGACTAATTTCTTGTAGGCTTTTCGCGCATTTTCAAAAAATGTTAAACCTGATAATTCGATTCGGTCGAGTTCGCCTCGTCCTCTGGCCCTAGCAAGTCCCACGCTTGGTTCAACGTCTAAATAAAGAACAAAATCTGGCTCAAAATCACCTAACGTCATTTTGCGTAATGAACTCAATACATTCAAGTCTATGCCTCTCCCCCCACCTTGATAGGCAACAGAAGACATATCATGGCGGTCACCAATGACCCATTTGTTTGCCAACATTGCAGGTTTAATTTTATTCTCTACCAATTGACTACGTGCTGCATACATTAATAATAACTCAGTCTCTTGAGTAACAACTTCGTCCCACGTTTGTTTGACACATTCTCTTATTGCCTCTGCCATAGGTGTGCCGCCCGGTTCGCGAGTACACTCAACCTCATGTCCTTTGGCAATCAAGAATGCGCGGATTAATTCAATTACTGAGCTTTTGCCAGCCCCTTCTAACCCTTCGACAACAATAAATGATGGGGGCATTATTTTCCTTTATTCAATTGATATTGACGAACTGCAGCATTATGTTCTGCTAAGTTCTCAGAGAATTGATGAGTACCGTCACCCTTCGCTACAAAGTAAATTGCTTCTGTTATGTCTGGCTTAGCCGCAGCTTTTATAGACGCTGGTCCAGCCATCGCTATCGGTGTAATTGGCAATCCTTTAATTACGTAGGTATTGTAAGGCGTTTTTTGTCTTAAGTGCTTTCTAGTCAAATTACCATCAAAACTAGGACCAACGCCATAAATGACAGTAGGGTCAGTTTGCAAACGCATATTTCTTTTTAATCTATTATCAAACACACCCGATATTAAACCTCGTTCACTTTCAACAGCGGTTTCCTTTTCAATAATCGAGGCCATAATTAACATCTCATACGGCGAATCATAGATAGTATCAATATATCGTTCCTGCCACTCCTCATTGATGACTAGCTGCATATTTTCATACGCACGCTTAATAATATAAGACGCGTTTGTTTTGTAATCAAAAAAATAGGTATTAGCTAATAAACAACCTTCCAGAGAATTGTACTGATTATGACAGAACGAAGTGACAAAGCTCTCGGGACTATTGTTATTATTATAATGTACGCCAATAATTTGCTCATATAACGCATTCGTGTCATCTATGTCATAATTTATTGCGCCGTTGTTTGCTAGTAATTCTAACCATTGACTTAATGTAAGCCCTTCGATTAATGCAATCGAAAACTGCTTTACAGTGCCCTTCGAAATAGCATTAAAGATACTTTCTATACTTGCGCCAGTGGTAAATTCATAATACCCCTTTTTTACCACACTATATTGTGGATGAAGTTTTAACCATAACTTAGCAAATAATGGATTTCTAAAAACGCCTTTAGCTTCTAACTTATTGAGTACTGATGTACCTGAATCGCCCGCCTTTAATTGAATAGTTAAAATAGCACCATCTTGTACATTGTATTTATTTTCAATACCGTACTGGTCAATACTTTGGTAGAAGTAGAGTGCGCCTACAACCGCAGTTACTAGAAGAATAATTGCAACAAAAGCTAACTTTTTCATCCTTGCTCCATCTGTATTTCTTGTGTCATTTTTTGTGCCAAAAGCTGACAAGGTTGTATGTTAAATTTAATAAGACGGCCATCAATATTAATGCCAGACACCGGCACTATATGAGTGATAGCATTGCAGCTAAAAACAGACTGTGCAGAAGGTAATGCTAAAACGTTCATTTCACAAACTTCGCAATGAATCTGATTGCGTTGCATATAATCCAATATAAATTGCCTCATAACTCCATTAACACCAGACTTATCTAAACAAGGAGTATGCCATTGACCATCAATACAATAAAATAAATTGGACGAGGTTAACTCAATCATAATACCTTTGGCGTTGGTTAATACTAAATCGTCAACCCCATGGTGGTTCGCTAGTTCAATTTTGGCCATCACTTGTTCTAATCGGTTTAAATGTTTAATACCCGACAATACCGGTTGCTCCGCTAGCGTCATTTTAGCAAGTCCAATTACTATGCTCTTATTTGCAACTGGAAGATAACTCTGCGCACTAGGCAAAAACACAGGGTAACTATGTGACGACGGCGCATACCCTCGGTCACTATCCCCCCTAGCAATTAACAATTTAACTATTTGCCATTCTGTTTCATTATTATTTTTATTGATTTCGTAATTATTTAAAGCAAAATTACTAATCAGTTGTCTTAAATCGCTAACCGATAACGACACTTTTTCATTTAAAATGTGTAATTTTTTTGCGTCCGTGAGCAACCGTATAATATGTCTATCAAGTAATTCAACATGACCACTTTTACTGAGCATTGTACTAAAACAACCATCACCATAGTTTAAGGCGCGATTTTGCAGTGACGGTGTCTCAGTTATCACAAAATTTGATAGGTTTGTCATGATGTGACGATAATCCACAATAATTTATTCAACGTCATCTGCCTTGCTACAGCAAATACAAAAAAGCCACGATACCGTGGCTTTCAATCATAACAAATTGTAGTCATTCTAAAATAGTTATTCATCAAAATGTTCTATAAATTACGCAGTCCACTTCTTAAACAGCAAAGAGCCGTTGGTGCCACCAAAACCAAATGAATTGCACAATGCATATTCAGAATTAAATCCGGCGGCTTTATGCGCAACAAAATCCAAATCACACCCCTCACTCGGATTATCTAGGTTAATAGTGGGTGGAGCGATTGAATCGCGTAAAGCTAATATTGTGAATATGGCCTCTACAGATCCAGCGGCACCAAGTAAATGGCCTGTCATGGACTTCGTGGAGCTTACTTTCACACTTTTTGCTGCATCACCAAAAATACTTTTAACGGCGCTAACTTCAGCAATATCTCCGGCAGGCGTTGAAGTACCATGAGCGTTAATGTAACCAACTTGATGAGCTTCAACATGCGCATCTTTAAGCGCATTTTTCATTGCCGTAGCAGCACCTTCTCCATTATCAGGAGGAGATGTCATATGATATGCGTCCCCGCTCATACCGAAACCAACAAGCTCGGCATAAATTTTCGCACCGCGTGCCTTCGCATGTTCATATTCTTCTAGCATTATAACGCCAGCGCCCTCTCCCATTACAAATCCATCTCTGTCTTTGTCCCAAGGGCGGCTAGCTTGTTGTTGATTATCATTATTTGTCGACAATGCTCTTGCCGCACCAAAACCGGCCATCGCTAGTGGTGTTATTGCCGCTTCGGCCCCCCCAGCTAGCATGCCGTCAGCATCGCCATATGCAATTAGTCTTGCAGCAATGCCAATGTTATGGACACCTGTAGTGCAAGCGGTCACAACATTTAAATTTGGCCCCTTCAAACCTTCCATAATAGAAATAAAGCCTGAAATCATGTTTGTAATTGTTGATGGAACAAAGAATGGAGATACTCTTCTGGGGCCACTATTTAATAGCTTACTGTGGTTTTCTTCGATTAACTCTAAACCGCCAATACCTGAGCCAATTGCAACACCAATTCGTTCCGGATCTACTTTCTCGATATCAATCCCAGCATCACGCAGAGCTTGAATGCCTGCAGCAATACCAAATTGAATAAAACGATCCATTTTTTTGGTTTCTTTCTTCGCAATATAGTCTTCAGGGTTAAAGTCTTTGACTTCTCCTGCAAATCGAGTTGAGAACGCTGTTGTATCAAATCGAGTGATGTCAGCAATACCACTTTTCCCTGCTAAGATGTTGCTCCAAGTAGTATCAACATCATTACCAAGTGGGGTTAGCATTCCTACACCCGTTACCACTACACGACGTTTAGTCATGATAGTCTCCATACTTTTTTGTAAAACTCATAAATAAAAAAACGGCCCCTAAAGAGCCGTTTTTCTAAAGATTCAATTACGCGTCTTTATTAGCGTTGATGTAATCAATAGCTGATTGAACTGTCGTTATCTTCTCTGCTTCTTCATCAGGGATCTCAGTATCAAATTCCTCTTCTAAAGCCATAACTAGCTCAACAGTGTCTAAAGAATCTGCACCTAAATCATCTACAAAAGAGGCTTCAGATTTTACTTCTTCTTCTTTTACACCCAATTGTTCAATAATGATTTTTCTTACGCGTTCTTCAATGTTTGTCATAATTTCATGTTCCCTTTACGTGCCTTATAAAAATTTCGGTTGTAGTTTATTTGCCTACCTAGTTGCTTGCAAGACATTCCCGCAATAATCTCTGTGGTCGAACCACAATTTTACTACAGAGCAAGTCTCTTAAACAGTCTCTTTTTTTGTTATTTTACTTATATTTGCAATTAAAACAATATATAAGCAACTATGACATATACATGCCACCATTCACATGAATAGTTTCGCCCGTGATATAACCCGCCTCATCACTGACTAAAAATCCAACTGTTGCAGCTATTTCCTTTGGTAATCCTAATCGATTTGCTGGAATATCTTTAAAGATTGCTTCTTTTTGATCGTCGGTTAAGTTCTTCGTCATGTCTGTATCGATAAAACCGGGCGACACAACGTTAACCGTAATACCACGTGAAGCAATTTCTCTCGCCATCGATTTACTAAACCCTATCACTGCTGCTTTAGCTGCTGCATAGTTAGCTTGACCCGCATTACCAGTTGAACCAACGACCGAACCAATATTAACAATGCGGCCGTGTCTCTTTTTCATCATGCCGCGCAAGACTGCTTTTGAGAGCTTAAATACAGATGTTAAATTGGTTTGAATAATATCGTTCCATTCATCATCTTTCATACGCATCAACAGATTATCGCGCGTAATACCTGCGTTATTAACAAGAATATCGATAGCACCAAATTCTTCATTGATTTTCGATAGTAAGTCGGTCATTGAATCGTTATCAGTCACATTAAGGACCATTCCGGTTCCATTTGCAGACAAATATCCCGAAATTGCAGTAGCCCCATTGTCACTAGTTGCAGTTCCGATGACGGTTGCTCCCATTGTAACTAAATGCTCTGCAATTGCTTTTCCTATGCCCCTGCTTGCGCCGGTTACTAAGGCTATTTTTCCATTTAAACTAGACATTATTTACTTTTCCACTAAAACGTTATAAGTCGCTTGGTTGACTAAAAGAAGACAACACTAAGCTTTTATTAATTCTTTTATTTAGACCGGTAAGCACCTTACCAGGACCAACTTCAATAATATCGGTTACGCCTTGGTCACTCAAATATAAAACTGATTCTGTCCAGCGAACAGGTAAGTAAAGCTGTCGTAAAAGCGCATTTTTAATTTTATCCGGCTCATGCTCAATATTAACGTCAACATTATTTACTACACTTATTAGTGGCTTGTTTAAGGTAATATCATTGAGTAGCTCAGCTAGTTTTTCTGCTGCAGGATTCATTAGCGCGCAATGAGATGGCACACTGACAGCAAGTGGAAGCGCTCTTTTTGCTCCAGCTTCTTTACACAGACTACCTGCCTTTGCCACGGCATCGGATTGGCCTGCAATAACGATTTGGCCCGGAGAGTTAAAGTTCACTGCAGAAACAACTTGGCCCGTTTGACTTGCAACCTGTTCGCAAATTTCAATTATGCGACTATCGGCCAAACCAATTATAGCGTACATAGCGCCACTGATTCCGGTCACTGCTTGTTGCATAAATTCACCACGAGCGCGCACAAGTCGCACTGCGTCTGGCAGTGAGAAAGCGCCAGCACATGTCAATGCTGAATATTCTCCCAAACTATGCCCTGCTAAAAACGCGGGTGAAATATCTTTTTCAGAAGTAAGCACTCTATAGGCTGCTACACCCGCGGTTAACAATGCTGGCTGTGTAATATGGGTTTGATTTAGTTGTGTTGCGTCATCGTCTTGAATAACTTTCCATAAATCGTACCCCAATGCTGTTGATGCTTCAGAGAACGTGTCTGTTACCACAGAAAACTGTTCGGCTAACTCTTTTAGCATTCCAACACTTTGTGAACCCTGTCCTGGGAATACACATGCGGTTTTACTCATTTGACTACCCTGCTTATCATATTTTTTTAATTAAACGCTAACCTGTTATCTACACTGTTGGCGCAAATTCAATGTTACTTATTCAGTAGCATATAGAAGTTGGTCTAAATTAACAGCAGTCCACTGGGGCTACTAACTCATTGATTTTCATTTTTACTCTAATACTTAACCAGCGCCGAAGCCCACGCGAAACCGCCACCAAAAGCTTCGAGTAACAAGTGCTGTCCGCGCTGTATACGACCATCTCGAATAGCGGTATCCAATGCTGTGGGAACAGTAGCCGCAGATGTATTGCCATACTTCTCAAGCGTCATTACAACTTGATCGAGCGACATATCTAATTTTTTGGCTGTCGCTTTAATAATTCTAAAATTTGCTTGATGTGGCACTAACCAATCAATATCTGATTTTTTTAGATTATTGGCTTCGAGTGTTTCAATTACGACTTGGCTCAACTTTCTTACCGCAACTTTAAATACTTCATTACCCTTCATTTCGGCCCAATTTTCATGCACCGATTGTTCATCACCGCGCGTTGGGTTGCCAATACGCAACAAATCACCATGTGAGCCTGCAGCATTTATATGCGTGGAGAGGATCCCTGGCTCTACGCTTGCTTCTATTATAGTAGCGCCAGCACCATCGCCAAATAAAATCACCATCGACCGGTCTGCTGGATCAATAAGACGACTTAAACAATCTGTGCCGATAACTAGAATTCTTTTTGCCATTCCACTTTTTATATATTGGTCAGCAACGCTTAATGCATAACAATAACCCGCGCAGGCTGCTGCAATATCAAAAGCTGGAATATTATCTATTTCAAGAATTTTTTGAATTTCGCAAGCTGTGCTAGGCAGCGCGTAACGGCCACTAGTCGTTGCACAAACGATCATATCGAGATCACTTGCTTTAATTCCTGCCGCTTCTAGCGCCTTTATTGAAGCTTCTGCTCCCATTGTCGCCGCAGTTTCGTGCTCACCAATGATCCGTCGTTCTTTTATACCCGTGCGATCCATAATCCACTCGTCAGAAGTATCAACCATCTTTTCCAAATCTGCATTTGAACGCACATCCGTCGGATAATAACTACCCGTTCCTATAAATCGTGAATACATCAATTAATGCTCCATCAAGACTAATTCTATTTTTGTTTTTATTTTGTCTGGAACCGCATTTTCTGCCTCGTCGTAAGCCTGCTTTATTGCGTAATAGCAAGCTTCGGCCGAAGCGTTTCCGTGACTTTTAACAACAATTCCGCGCAATCCTATCAGACTGGCGCCGTTATACTGGTCGGGGTTGATGCGTTGATAGAGTTTTTTTAACAGAGGCAAAGCTAATCTGCTTAATAATCGTGCAAAAAATGTTTCTGTTGTTGCTAGTTTGATTTCATTAATAACGAGTTTCGCAATGCCTTCGCTCGATTTAAGTGCAATATTACCTGTAAAACCGTCGGTAACGACTACATCAGCGTCACCAGAAAAAATTTGGTCACCTTCAACATAGCCGATATAGTTAACGCTTGGACAGTCACGCAGCAACTGGTCTGCATGCTTTACCAGCGTATTTCCTTTTATGTCTTCTTGACCCACATTTAAGAGCGCAACTTTAGGTTGCTGAATATGAGAGCACTGTTCTGCTAGAACAGAACCCATTACTGCGTATTGAAACAATCCTTCTGCATCACAGTTAACCGATGCACCGAGATCGAGAAGGAGTACTTTTTTACCCTGTCCTTTAGGCAACCATGAAACAAGTGCTGGGCGTGATATCCCGGGTAAAGTTTTGAGAACATAATAGGCCATTGCCATTAACGCCCCAGTATTGCCTGAACTAACGCATGCTTGTACATCACCCGATTTCACTAAATCAATTGCTTTGCGCATTGATGAACGTTTTTTTTGGCGCAGCGCTGTGGTCGGCTTGTCGGTCATTGCGACAACTTCGTCACAGTCCAAAAAATCTATGCGTGAGCGGATGTTAAAATCTAGGTCATTTTCGAATTGAGTATATGCGGGAAAATGGCCGCAAATAGTGAGGTGTAATGCGGGTAGTTGTTGAAGCGCTTTAAGCGCAGCAGACAAAAAAACATGGGGGCCGTGATCGCCCCCCATGATATCTAATGCAATTTTTACGTTAGACAAAAGTTATAGCCGAATTAAACAGCAATAACTTTTTTGCCTCTGTAGAAACCGTCTGCCGTCACATGGTGACGACGATGAGTTTCACCAGACGTTGAATCAACTGATAAAGTTGCGCCTGTTAATGAGTCGTGTGAACGACGAGTACCGCGTCGTGCACGTGTCTTTTTACTCTTCTGTACAGCCATAGGTTAAACTCCTAGTCTCGCTTAAGTTCTTTTAAAACCGCAAATGGGTTTTTACGCTCTTGCTCCGGTTCGATTATTCCGAATGTCATATCATCAGGCCCTACGCTGCAATTTTCTTCTGCATGAAGTGCAACAATAGGTAGTGACAAAATCAACTCGTCTTCAATTAACTGAAGTAAATCGATCTCTCCATGGTCATTGACCTCTACTGGATCAAAAGCTTCTGGTAACTCTTCCTCTGTTTCAGCTCCCTGCACGGGACTAAAACAAAATTCAACGTTAATTGAATGAGAAAATTCGTGGTTACATCTCTGGCAAAGCAATGTCGCCTGTGCTTTAGCTGTCCCTTGAAAGTAAGTAAGACTCTGCGCGTCTTTTAAAAACTTAATATCCACGGAAACAAGCTCATCACAAGAAATTACAGACCCGACCAACCGCTCCATTAAAGAGGTAGAATAAACGCCAACGTAGGTTGAACGTTTCATCGCACTTTTCAGTGGATCTATTAATCTGGGTAGTTTGACTTTATCCATAGCGCGCGCATTCTAAAGGTTTACCAGCAGTGAGTCAAAGTTTTTAGGCGAATGGAAGAAAATATCGCTAGAATACTGTCAGTATTTCAATTATTCAAGAGTTACACACTATGCATACATTTAAACACGATTTAATACTCGCATCCTCTTCTCCATACCGCAAACAACAATTCGCGAAATTGGGACATCGCTTTACTAC
>JAWUVZ010000050.1:0-14453 GCA_034112105.1 Glaciecola sp.
AAGCACGCTACTTGCCTAAAGTGAGTTTGGATGGCAAACACTGGCAGCCTATACCCTTTGAAATAGTAAATAACGCTATTCATATCAAATTGACGCTCGAGCACGACGATATTTATATTGCAGGCCAAGAGATTGTTGATAATGCATTTTACGCGCAGTGGATGAAAACTATCGCAAAAAAACCGCCCTTCACCTTAAATAAACTGGGACAATCTACCGAAGGAAGACTCATAAACGCCCTTATATCCTCGAAGCCTGAAAACAATGAATGGCTCCTAGTTATTGGCCGTCAGCATCCTCCTGAAGTGACGGGTGGGTTGGCACTGACTTCTTTTGTTGAACAATTATCCGAAAATAATCAGTTAAATAATGCTTTTTTTGAGCGCTTCAACGTCATGATCATTCCAAACTTAAACCCCGATGGCGTTGCTAACGGTAATTGGCGGCATAACACCAAGGGTATAGATTTAAATAGAGATTGGGGGAAGTTTACCCAAACAGAAACCCAGCAAGTAAAAACATGGCTAGACCTAACATTAATTAAACAGCAAAGGCTGGTTTTTGCACTCGACTTTCACTCTACGCAACAAGATATTTTTTACACCATGCCTAGTGATTATACCGTAGCCCCGTCGACCTTTTCTGAGGACTGGTTGAAGCAACTAAAAGACGCAACCGTGTCTTCATTTACCGTTCGCCCAAAACCCGGCTCAAGCCCAAACAGAGGTATATTTAAACAATACCTTGCTGATGAGTACAACATACATTCAATTACTTATGAAATGGGAGATAATACCAACAGGGAGTTGATTAAGCATGTTGCTCAAACAGCGGCACAAACGTTAATGCAGCAAATGCTATCTATTGAGCCAGAGCAGTTTATTTACAAGCCAGCAGTTAGCAATCAATAGTAAAGGTGATCATCATCTACATCATTAGCATTTTTTACCTTTAAACCTAAAAAAGGTAAAAAATGCCTTAAATAGGCTCTCCACAGCCAACCAATCAGGCGCAAGTTCACTTTATTGACAGAAATTTATACAAAATCCTTTTCATATTAGCGGTAGTAACTGTTAATGTTGAAGAAAAAAGGTAAAGCTTGCCCAATGAATACCAGCAAACGCAATTCGAGTCATCCTGATGCGCCACCACAACAAGCAAGCTATCAAGTCGTCGGCTTATTTGTAGGTCCGGCTATATTCATACTGATGATGATATTGGGTGCTAATCAAACCACCATGTCGCCGCAGGCATGGAATGTTGCTGCCGTGGCTTTATGGATGGCTATTTGGTGGGCAACTGAGGCCATTCCCGTTCCTGTTACGGCATTTATGCCTATCATTGCTTTTCCTTTGCTCAGTGTCTCTAGTATTGCAGAAACCACATCGGCTTACGCAAACCCCATTATTTATCTCTTTTTAGGTGCATTTATTTTAGCACTCGCGGTAGAGCGCTGGCACTTACACAAACGCATAGCCTTGGTTATTTTAAGCTATGCAGGTACCGATGGAAAACGCTTAATTGCCGGCTTTATGCTAGTTGCTGCTCTGCTCTCCATGTGGATGACCAATACGTCGACTACTATGATGCTAATGCCAATCGCGTTGTCAGTTGCCAAAGTGATTGGTGAAAATAACCAACATTTGAGCAACCAACAAACCCAATCATTTCAAACCGCAATGCTTTTAGGGCTTGCCTATGCAGCAACCATCGGTGGCATGGCAACACTTGTAGGAACACCGCCAAATGCTTTGCTGGCTGCATTTTTAAATGAACAATATGATATCAAAATCACCTTTGCTAGCTGGATGTTGGTAGGCGTTCCTTTGATGCTATGTCTATTACCTTTGGCGTGGTATTCGCTAACGCATTGGAGCTTTAAAGTCGATATTCCGGCGAACACATCGGTCGATAAACACTTGTCTAATCTGCAAAAAGAGTTAGGTGTCATGAGCACGGCAGAAAAACGGGTTGCCATCGTATTTTCGCTTGTCGTTTTGTGTTGGATTGCCCGACGCCCGATTTCTGTATTGCTTGATATTAACTTTTTAAGTGACACGGGCATTGTGATGGCGGCCGCATTGATTTTGTTTATTTTGCCAAGCGGAAATGAAAGTCAAAGAAAAGTCATGATCTGGGACGATGGTAGCCGCTTACCATGGGGAGTTATGATTCTTTTTGGTGGCGGCTTAAGTTTAGCCTCGGCGGTATCATCAAGTGGTCTCGCAAGTTGGTTAGGTGGGCATTTATCCTATTTGGGAGTCTTTGGTATTTTTGCTCTAGTTATCGCCGCTACCGCACTTGTTATTTTCTTAACGGAACTTACCAGTAACCTGGCGACAACAGCCACGTTTCTGCCCGTTGTTGCCTCGGTGGCGCTTGAATTAGGCGTTTCTCCCTTGTTATTGTGTATTCCTATTACTTTAGCTGCGAGCTGTGCTTTTATGTTGCCTGTTGCCACAGCACCAAACGCCATTGTTTTCGCCTCCGGTTTAATAAAAATACCGCAAATGGTAAAGGCGGGTTTAATACTGAATATATGTGGGTTAATTATCCTAAGTGTCATATCAGTTTGGTTAGCGCCTCTCGTTTTTAATTAGAAAACAGGTCAACTACGGCTTGAAAATCATCTTCTAAGGCCGTTTCACACACCATTGGTTGCTGGGTCATCGGATGAATAAAGCTTAATTTAGTAGCACACAAAGCCAACTTACTGAAATTCAAATGATCACGCGCAAACTGATTTTGTTTACCATCACCATGCGTAGTATCTCCAATTATGGGGTGGCTAATGTGCCCCATATGCCGGCGCAGTTGATGTTTGCGGCCTGTTTTTGGGAGTAACTTTACCAGTGAGAAACGAGCACCTGCATAGCGTCCCACTGGTATAGCTAGTGACAACTCTGCTAATTTAAGCATATCTGTTTGCGCTTCTTGAGGTTCTTTATCCTGCTTCGCTTTTTTATCAGCAATTGGGTCGAGCTTTTCTTTGAGCGCATAATCAATTGATATCTGCTGAGGCGCAAAGCCCCTTAACACAGCAATATATTCCTTTTGAATAGTGTGTAACTCAAATTGCTGAGCAAGCAAACGCGCTACGTCTGATGACAACGCAAACATGATAACGCCAGAAGTTGGCTTGTCTAAGCGGTGCACCGGATAAACATATTGGCCAATTTGATCGCGCAATATTTTCATCAAAAATTCAGTTTCATGTCTATCAATCATACTTTTGTGAACCAACATATTCGCTGGCTTGTGCACAACAACTAGATATTCGTCTATATATAAAATGTTTAACACTTCTTTTTTTCCGTTATTTTCGGTGCCCATTCGCGCGACCGCAGTTTAACTAAGAATTCAGCTCAATAGAAGTAAACAATGGGGAAGTAAATGTGAATGCGCATATGTGAATTAGCCCGCGACATCACTTTGCTTTGATCACGGGGTTTTCTCGGCAATATTAGATAAATGCTTTTTTATTTCTGATTCGTTGGTACATTTTACCTATCTTGATACAATGCCCAGCAAACTGATAACCTATGGCGCATATGACCGCTCAAACAATTGATACCATCAGCGAATTTATGCTGCATGCTGGCACCGACTATCGTGTTTACGATATGGGACGAGGCATAGAGTCTATGGACTCGCAAAAATTCATTGAATTAGAAAACAATCAACTTCCCGCACCTTGCCCGCGCACAGGGCATGCATGGTTTGGCATTGTTTTTTGGAATAAAAAAACCAGTCACGAACAGTATATTTGGTTTGTGAAGTTACCGATTGATGAACGTTCGTTGATTGTTCAAGCCGCCCGCAACCAGTTTCTTGAAGCTGTCGTCACTGCATTAGGTAGTGAATTGGAGAAAAATGCAGAGCAAGGTGGACAACTGCCTGAGAATCCGTTTATTTTCAACCCATCGCAACAACAGCTAGCGGATTTTAACGCCATGATCCGACGTGATTTAGGCTTATCAACCCGCGAAGGCCTCGGCAAAGCCATTGACTATATAAAAAGCCCCGCGACAAATACTTGGCAAGATCTAGCACTGCAAGATATTGCGGATTTAGCTGCGCATATCAATCAGGATGATATTGCAATTGCCGTTAATCAGAACTTGGCGACATTGCCAGTGCAAGTGCTCACGGCTTTGTGCAGCAGCTTAGAAAACACCTCCTTTGAAGACGCTCTCACCGACCAGTTAATCGATTTGTTTGTCACTGCCCAATATGCAGAAACACAACATATGATCCTGCGAGGGCTCAAGGGCAGCCAATGCACAGACAAAGTAGCCATGTTTATTGAAGCACTGCTTACTGAAGGACAACCCGACACTGAATGTTTAGTGATTATCGCAGGTAGACACTTTCGGTTATTAGAGAATGAAGCACTCTTAATTACGTTTTGCTCAAAACTAATAGAACACGACTCAAGCTATCAGTTGTTCAGAGGTATTTATTCAGACCTGGTGCAAGTGCCTACAAGCAGAATTGGACTACTCAAATTAATGCGTAAAACTGATTTACCAACCCCAATCGCTAATGCAATAGCGAGTTTATACCAACAAGTTTCGCAACCAAAGAGTGCCACTTAATGACATTAGGTTCGTTAGTTATACTGCTGAGCATTGCGTTAATTGCCTTTCAATTCTGGCGATTACGCGGCATTGGAGAATTTAGCATCCAGTACGCCAATCAATATTGTGAAAAGCAAAATCTTCAATTTTTGTCTTTGGCTCGACGTTCAACCCGAATTTCTGCGCATAGAGGAAAGCTTGATTGGAAAATCGTATATCAATTAGAGTTCAGCAGCAACGGTTCTGATGCCTACATTGGCACCATGACCAGCTTTGGTAATTCCGTTATTGAGATGAACTTACCAGCTTATAAAATCGATTAATCACAATGCTACGAACGGGATGTGTGCTCACATTCAATTGCAAAGGCAAGCTTGATGGATATTTGTTTACCCGATAAGTAGTTGGGTCGTAAATGAGATACAGCGTGACCGGCACGTAAGTAGATGACTAATGAGATACAGCGTAACTATCAAGTATCTAGATGGCTAATGAGATGCAGCGCATTCATTGAGTATTTATATAGCTTATCAACACCTATATTGCCGATTAGTGTCAGTAAAGCAGATTCAAGCTATCTGTTGAGCGTCTAGAGTAAAAAAGCAGAAACATCCTGTTTCTGCTTTCCTTATATTTCGAGCATCCCTCTCAGCGTTCCGTTGCTAAACTATCATCCTTATAAAATCCCTTACGCCCCTTTCCTTTTTATCCCACTCATCCTAAGCGGGCAACACTCCATGTGCAGGTCCCTTCCCTTGCTTCCATTATTGATGCAAATCCGTTATGCAAAAATTCTTCGTCCTGAAGTTGTCCTTTGTCTTCCCTACCCTGTGAGCTTCATCCTGAAACCTTCCGTCACCTTGACCACTTTCTTCCTGAACGTGTCTCCTTAAGGTGGGAGCATAATACCAAAGTATAGTTTTTTTAATAGAGGTGAATTTTTTAATTATTTACTGATACCCTGCTTTTCAAACAGGAATATTCATTTCCCGTTGTTTTTATTGTGTTTTTTAAAATTAAGGGAGAAAAAGCATGTAAAAAAAGCCACTTATGCTCACACACTTGTACGATATCTCTTACAAAAAAATCCGACTTTAGCTATCCAGTTTTTTTCTAAACATCACTTTACCCGCAATATGACCCACTTCTAAGTCTTTAACGAGTTCAAAGTGTGCGTCAACAAAGAATGATAAACACTTTGGCAAAGTAACAAACACTCCAACGCCTTCGGTTTTATTGTCTTCTTGCAATAAGCCAATAATACCGCGCATTAGTATATTGCCTAAACCAATGTCTTGATGATCAGGGTGCACGCCAATAAATGACAACATGTGGTAATCTTTTGCGGGTATACACTCTCTTATTTTTTCTTCTTTGGAAATCATTTGCTTGGTGCCAAGAAAGCCAGCGGTGAGTAACATTTTCAAGCGCCAATGCCAGTACCTTCCTGCACCAAAAGCGGCATCCGGACTAATTAAACAAGCCACTGCCAATAGTCGACCTTGTTCAAACAATCCGATCATAGGCTGTTTGGCATCCCAAAAAGCATTGAGCTCTTCTCTTATAGCTGAACGCAATCGGCTTTCATAACCTTCACGATCAATTTGAAAAATATCATTAAAAAGGGGATCGTCAAAATAGGCATTATATAAAATGGACGCGGCAATTTTTAAGTCATCCGCGCCTAAATAAACGGCTCTAATATCGTTGATATTGGGTTGATATGTAGCTGTACTCATAAGATATTCCTTGTTGCAATTCCTACACCATAAAACATTCTCACGAATACGCTAACATTTTTTTAACAATAACTTTTGATCTGGGGCAAAGTTACTGCATTAAAACGACTGATTAAAGATACTTAGACAACGATAATTCACCCCAGCCAACAAGTTCATTATTAATAAATACCAAAGGCGTGCATTCGTTTTTGGTAGTAATACCATCATCGTCAACTCGCTGAGTTCTGTAGTACAACACTTGCACTGCATCACCCTCATCGCTGACCATTTCATTAAAGTCTGCTGAACCTAATTTATCGACCACTGCACTTTTCGACATACCAGGGCGGGCATCAGCAATAAATTGTCGATTTTTCGCTTCATGTTTTTCCCAATTAGCAGCGCTGGACACGTTATAACCATCTTCATAGTTATCATCTATTGAAATAACGCAGCCACTGAGCAATACCGTGCCGGCGAGAAGAGAAGTAAGTAATAGTGCTTTCATTTATATTCCATATTATTAGTTAATTGGTTAGTTTTTATGAATGTTATAAACAAATTTCAGACCAACAATGAAATAGTTAACATTATCAATACGTTAAACCAAAATAACTGAACTCACGCTGAATAAGCACTTTTCATTGCCCTAAAATTTGGTCAAAATAGCTAACAAGTGAGTTGATTAATTAAATGAGATGAGATGAATACCGAATTAAAGCAGGTCGTGAATGCGTGCATCGCATTGGACGAAGCAGGCAAGAAGCCCGGCGTGGGTATGTTAAGAGCCAACCTGTTGTCACCCTTACCTATTCCTACCATTATAAAAGGCTTGAGCTACTGGAAAGAAAATAAAGCAACGGTAAAAACACAACAGATAGTAGAGCCAACGCCGCCACCTCGGCGTTCAGACAACGATTTGGCTATACGAGTGACTCAATTAGAAAATGAAGTAATAACGCTAAAAAACGAACTTAAAACGTTACAACAACGTTTCGAGGGCGGAGGGTCTTAACAAAGCTAGCAATATCATCAGCCAGCACTTCTGTGGGTACTTTACCTACTTGTTCTAACATGACATTACCGCTTGCAACATCAACGCTGATGATAAAGTCATCTTGGTCAGTGGTTGCAAAAAATAGTGTTTCTGGTTGTTTTAAACGACGTTTCATCAATACATGTGAAATAAGATTTTTTTGTAGCCTTTCAAAATCATCTTGGTTCCAAGCTTGTAAAATATCAAGATCACCACGTTCTGTTATTGCAGGTAAGTCATGGCTATAATAACGGCAGAACAACTCCTCTAACTGTGGATGAATGTCAATTTCTAAGGCCTTAGCCAAATCGCCTAAATGCGAACTAGCAGGCTGTAATTTAGGACGCCAAGCCATTTTATCACCGCTGGTGACGTCAGTTAACTGCGCTTCACTAAATAATAAACAGGGTGACAGCCAGTCGGTATCAAATTCAGTTAATAATTGTCTTTTGTCATCCCCAGCTAGGTCTAAGTATGAATTAATAAATGAGTCTAGGTTTTCAACAAGCGGGTTTGACATAAATTTATGCGCCTTTAGAGGGAAATCATAGTACAAATTGACACAACAATTGAGGTAACAATTGAAGTGCAAATGACAGCCTAATTTCAGACCTCAACATTAAATATCAACCTTTTGATTGACTAGATGTGCCGGCCTAAGACGAAACATGATAAATTAGCGGCTTAGTTATGTATAGCTCTGATCAAGAAAGCTCGCAATTATTGCTTTTTTACTGAGCCATGTTTTTATTTACAAGTTGCATACTTATTTTATTTTAGATGCCCACAGGAGACATCATTGGACCATTTATCGCTTGGCAAAAAAGTCGAATACGCCAAAGAGTACGACAACAGTTTATTGCAACGTGTGCCGCGTTCATTAAGCCGCGACAGCATAAATTTACCAAAACAATTGCCATTTCATGGCACCGACATTTGGAACGGTTATGAGTTGTCGTGGCTAAATACCAAAGGCAAACCTCAGGTTGCTATTTTGCGTTGCGAAGTGCCAATTACGTCACCTAACTTAATTGAATCAAAGTCATTCAAACTCTATTTAAATAGTTTAAATCAAAGTCAATTTGCCAATGTGGATGAGGTAACTCAGGTTTTGCGTAAAGACCTGAGCAACTGTGCAGGTGAGAATGTGACCGTGCATGTGATACCGTCAACACAGTTTGACAATATTAGGTTTGGTCAGTTTTCAGGCATATGTATTGATGATTTGGACATAGAAATTGATGCTTTTGGTATTACGCCTGAGCTCCTAAAGTTAAACCCAAGCACGAAAACCGAAGGAGCTTGCTCAGAAACATTGGTGAGCCACTTATTAAAATCAAATTGTTTAATTACTAATCAGCCAGATTGGGGTAGTATTTTAATAAAGTATACGGGCAGCCAGATATCTCATGAAGGCTTGTTGCGTTACTTAATTTCGTTTAGACAACACAATGAGTTTCATGAACAATGTGTAGAGCGTATTTTTCATGATATTTTGCAGCAGTGCAAGCCACAAAAGCTGACTGTTTATGCAAGGTACACACGCCGAGGCGGACTGGATATCAACCCATTTCGTTCCAACTTCGAAGCGCCCTATCAGGACGCAAGATTAGCCCGACAGTAAGGTAAATGGTATGACGGAAGTTTCGCCCCAAAAACAATTAATGAATGCGCGGCTGTATTTAGACAAACTATCAATATTTATTGTTAACATGGCAAATTTTTATAAAGGGGCAAATCCAACATTCGACCAAGAGCTTGTTATGCTCAAAAAACAGTTGTCTGGCAAGCCCGATTATGACGCTGCTACCCAAATAATTGGTAAACTTAATGCGGTTATAAACAAAGACACTAAATTTTTTAGACAGCGCAATCTGGACTCAGTGTTGAACTTACAAAAAGCATTGAAAAAGCTCATCACAATCGAGAATGTGTCTGGCGATGTTAAAACTGAAGTCAACGAATTTTTAATCTCATTGTCACCAGATAAAGATGCTGTTATGCCTCCTCTCGCGCAGTTCGAGAAAGCGCTAACATTGTATAGCAAAGCATTGAAAGATGAGGCCTCAGGCAATAAAGACAATAAAGACAATCCGCAAACACCCGAGCAAAACTTACTACACACCACCATTACACAAGAATTAAAAGAGCTGATTAGCCCTTTTTATATTGCTAATAAAAGCGACACGCACCTGCAAGACATTTATCATAAGCTCAATACTGGCCTGGATCATAAAGAGATACTCGAGTGTTGCTTAGTGATGATCCGCTTTGTGGTCCGTGATGTGGTCAAAGAGGCAAGTGCCACGAACCGCCTGATCACTAATTTGCATAAATCACTTAACATGATTAACGATAACATTGAGGCAACCATTGCCGTTTCTAACAAAAGCTTCGAAGCGCGTGACCACCATAACAGTGCAATAAAAAAACAGATTATAGTCATGGGGTCGGTCGTTGAGGACAGCCAACAGTTAACCGAACTCAAAGAGCAAGCGAAACATCACATCGAAAAAATGCAAGCATCACTTGAAGCATCAGTCGCAGCCGATGAAAAAGAACAAGTGGCAATTATTGCGCTGATGCAAATAATGCAAGAGCGTGTTACTGCACTTGAATCTGAAGTGAGTAGCCACAAAGAAAAGATTTATATGCAGCGTAAAACCGCGCTATCGGACCAACTCACAAAACTACCAAACAGAATTGCGTACGAAGAAAAAGTGCAATTTGAGATCCAACAAGCCAAAAACAACGGCACACCATTATGTGTTGGCATAATAGATATTGATCATTTCAAAAAAATTAATGACGCCTATGGCCATTCTGTCGGCGACAAAACGCTTCAAGTTATTGCAAAGCACATACGGCAATACTTACCCAAAGAGGACTTTGTAGCACGTTGGGGCGGCGAAGAGTTTGTTGTTTTGCTACCTAATAGCAGCGTAGAAGAAGCGTTTGCTAAAGTAGAAATTATGCGCAAAAAAATATCGGCATTGCCTTTCAAATTCAAAGACCAGCGAGTTACTGTTACATTGTCTTGCGGTTTATGCCCAATTACTCAAGAAAGCACCCTGGAAGAAGCCTTCGAAAAAGCAGATTCGTTCCTTTTTAAAGCAAAAGACGCGGGACGAAATCAAACCCTATTTAAGGATATTTAATGACCATAGTGCAACTCAACCCAGTCGGTTGGATGAGCCAACTATCACAGTTAGAAGTTAGCCTTTTACAACAATCAACAAAAAGTGATTTATACGGAACATTTAGAAAGTGCTGTTTAGCAGTGCTCAATAGTGGTGTAGAGGAAGACGACTACCACAAGCTTTTTTCACCTTATGGTGACTTTGATGTGCATTTGGTAAGACGTGAGCGTGGCGTTAAAATTGAATTAATTAACCCTCCCAAAGTGGCTTTTGTTGATGGAAAATTAATAACCGGCGTGCATGAACATTTATTCGCTGTGCTTCGCGACATGCTATACATGGGCGCTAAACATGGGACAAACTTCGAGCAGTTAATAGACGCACCTACAAGCTTAACCACCCACATCGTTTTCGATATGCTTCGCCATGCCAAAGCCATATCACAAAACCTCGATGTGAATATGGTCCTATGCTGGGGCGGCCACTCCATCAGAGAAGAAGAGTACCAATATACGAAATCAGTAGGCTATGAGCTAGGGTTGCGTGGTTTTAATATATGCACAGGCTGCGGGCCTGGTGCAATGAAAGGGCCAATGAAAGGCGCAACCATAGGACATGCCAAGCAGCGTAATAAAAAGGGGCGTTATTTAGGTATTTCAGAGCCGAGCATTATTGCCGCAGAACCGCCTAATGCCATAGTAAACGAGCTGATTATTATGCCCGATATTGAAAAGCGCCTAGAGGCATTTGTGCGTATTTCACATTGCATCGTGATTTTCCCGGGCGGCGCGGGTACTGCAGAAGAATTACTTTATCTTTTAGGTTTATTGATGGATGAAAAAAACAAAGACCACAAGATCCCATTGATATTAACCGGCCCCGAAAACAGCAAGGCCTATTTCGAAGCCATTGACCAGTTTATTGGCGACACATTAGGCGCTGAAGCCCAGGCAAAATATACCATTATTGTTGGTGACGCTGCGAAGGTGGCAATGCTGATGTCAAAACAAAAAGCGGTTGTTGAGCGCCACCGCCGTGATACTGGCGATTCACTCAACTTTAATTGGACATTGCAAATATCGGAAGACTTTCAAACGCCATTTATACCCACACATAAACACATGAGCGCATTGAATTTGAGCTTGGATCAGCCAAAATCGTCACTCGCAGCCACGTTACGAAAATGCTTTTCAGGCATTGTTGCAGGAAACGTGAAAGTTGAAGGTATTCAAGAAATTAAGAAACATGGCCCATTTGAGCTTACGGGTGACATTGAGCTGATGCAAAAAATGGACGTGTTACTTAAGTCATTCGTTGAACAAGGCAGAATGAAGTTACCCGGCAGTAAGTATGAACCCTGCTATAAGATTAACATGTAAGGCTCAATTCTAAGACTACAGTGCTAACTCAAGTATAAGACAAGCATGACGGATTAAAATGGCATTTATATAAGCAGTAGCAAAGGCATATAAATGCCATGAATATTGGCGATAGAGGCTATACCTGACGCGGTCATTCAGGTAACATGCGCGCGACTTAAACTAGTAACTTGTAGCAACGATTTCTTCTCAACAGTTTGCAAAAATCAGGTTATATAAACTCTAACGACACTACTGGAGTGCATTTCATGAACCCAACACAACAAAACATTACCGTAATACGCGGTGATGGCATCGGCCCTGACATCATTGACGCAGCGACTAAAATTCTCGATAAAGTCGGTTGTAACTTCAACTACGAATATGCTGACGCAGGCTTAATGGCGCTAGAAAATCACGGTGAACTGTTACCGCAAGAAACCTTAGACCTAATAGCAAAAAACAGAGTCGCGTTAAAGGGCCCGTTAACGACCCCCATCGGTGAAGGATTTACCTCAATTAATGTCAGCTTACGTAAGCAATTCAAACTGTATGCTAACTTGCGCCCGGTACTGTCTTTTAAAGGCACTAAAGCGCGCTACGAAGACATTGACATCATTACCGTGCGTGAAAACACACAAGGCATGTATTCAGGCTTAGGACAGGTTGTGTCTGCCGATGGCAATGAAGCTGAAGCCGTCAGCATCATTACGCGTGACGGTGCAGAAAAAATTCTTGTTTTTGCTTACGAACTAGCGCGCAGAGAAGGCCGTAAAAAGGTCACTGCAGTGCATAAAGCAAACATCTTGAAGTCTACATCAGGTTTATTCCTAAAAGTGGCCAGAGAAGTTGCTGCGCGTTATCCTGACATTCAATCAGAAGAGATGATTGTAGATAACTGCTGCATGCAATTAGTCATGAACCCGCATCAGTTTGATGTGATTGTGACGACCAACTTATTCGGTGATATTTTATCAGACCTATGTGCTGGTTTGGTTGGCGGTTTAGGTATGGCCCCAGGTGCGAATATTGGCGAAGACTGTGCTATTTTTGAAGCTGTGCATGGCTCAGCACCGGATATTGCCGGTATGAACTTAGCCAATCCGACTTCTGTTATTTTAGCGTCGATTCAAATGCTGGAATATTTGGACATGGCGGATAAAGCTGAACGCATTCGCGCTGCACTTAAGGATGTGATTGAGAGCGGTGACCGCACTACTCGCGACCTTGGTGGTGAGCATGGTACGCTTGAGTTTACTGACGCGGTATTAGAGCGTTTGTAATACAGCTAAAGAATGAGTGTGTGAAATAGGTATGTATTAAAAGGAGAGCGTTTGCTCTCCTTTTTTGTGTCCGCAGATTTAGGGGACGATCATATATTCATTGGCAAGCTAAATGTCTACTGCAACGGGCGAAAATCAGTCATTTTAATTGGCACTTATGGTATTTTTATAATGTACGGTAGTCGATCGCTATCTATTCCCACAGGCGATGTAAACTATGTTCTTATAAACTAGCCCCCTAGTCAGTTTCACCTTTTGCAAAATACTTTTAAGCTTTGCTAGTGCGTTTATTTTCCAATTTTGCTGCTACTAATGCATTGGCAATAAGTGCTCAAAACACAGTATAAAAAGCATATTATTCATAACGTAAAAGGAATTAACATGAAGAAGGTTAACTATTTAGCACTAAGCGCGGTATTGCTATCGTCTTGCGCCTTTATGCCGGCACAAGCAGCAACTGACACAATGGCTAAAAAAGAAATGAGTCAGGTGGTTGCCACAAAATTAGACATCAACAAAGCCAATGCGGAGCAATTAACCGCACTTCCGGGTGTTGGTATTAAAAAAGCAGGAGAAATTGTGAAGTATCGCGAACTGAACGGTAATTTCAAAAGCATTGATGAATTGGTCAATGTGAAAGGAATTGGCGTGAAGATGGTGGCTAAGATTATTGATTTGGTGAAGGTGTAGATGAGTTTATTTTAGTCTTAAAAAACCGAGCAATTGAAGTGCCCCCGAAAGTTAGACAAAACCTTCGGGGGTTTTTACTGTTTGTGCACTATAAAATCAAACAAGTTATTTTGGGATCCGACCGTATCGATCAGAAAAACGTACAATGTCATCTTCACCTAGGTAGCTTCCTGATTGAACTTCAATCAGTTCCAAAGGGATCTTCCCTGGGTTCTCTAAGGCATGAACTTCGCCTACAGGGATATAAACAGATTCATTTTCTGCCACTAAAGAAGTTTTTTCACCAATGGTTACAGAAGCGGTGCCAGAAACAACAATCCAATGCTCGGCTCTATGATGATGCATTTGAACACTTAATTTTTCTCCCGGCTTAACCGTAATTCTTTTAACTTGATAGCGTTCACCAGTGTCTATTGAATCATAGCAACCCCACGGTCTTAATACTTCACGATGAAATTCAAATTCAGGCCGTTTCTCCTGTTTTAATTGATTTACAACACTTTTAATATTCTGCACTTTATCTTTTGCAGCGACCAGAATAGCGTCTTTAGTTTCAACAACGATAACGTCATCAAGTCCAATTACAGCAATTAATCGTTGCTCTGAATTTACGTAACTGTTGTTTACAACCGTTAAAATAACGTC
>JAWUVZ010000051.1:0-30748 GCA_034112105.1 Glaciecola sp.
TTGCCAGCGAGCGACCACGTTAAGAAAAAGGGAGTCCAATCGATGTACTTTCTTAGCGCGCTTAAATCTACCTCAACGGTTTTAGTACCAAGAAATGCAGGTTTAACGGGCTCATAATTTGCCCAGTCACAACTGAATTTATTCGTTTTTGCATCGCTAAAATTAATCGCTTTGGTGCGTGGTGTCTTCTTCGCATGTGCGATACGCACCTTTTCATATTCCGCCGAAATTTCTTTCGCATAAGCATCGCGATGTTCGAGTGAAATTAGTTTCTGACAGACCCCAACAGCACGACTCGCATTAGGAACATAGATAACCGGATAGTCATAATTTTGCTCTATCTTTACTGCGGTATGTGCTTTTGAGGTCGTTGCACCGCCAATTAGTAGCGGCAAATTCATCTTTAAACGCTGCATTTCCTTGGCCACTTGAACCATCTCATCCAGCGAAGGAGTGATAAGCCCAGACAACCCAATCATGTCAGCATTTTCGTCTTTGGCCACTTGCAAAATTTTAGCTGCAGGAACCATAACGCCTAAATCGATGACTTCAAAATTATTGCATTGCAGTACAACACCCACAATATTTTTACCAATATCATGCACATCGCCTTTCACGGTTGCCATTATGATTTTACCGTTTGAGCTGCGCACACCAGACTTTTCTGCTTCAATGTAGGGCTGTAAATGCGCCACTGCTTTTTTCATCACACGCGCTGATTTGACCACTTGCGGTAAAAACATTTTCCCTTCGCCAAACAAATCGCCGACCACATTCATACCGTCCATTAATGGACCTTCAATGACGTGCAAGGGGCGTTCAGCTCCGAGTCGAGCTTCCTCAGTATCATCAATTATGTAATCGGTAATACCTTTGACTAATGCGTGCTCTAAGCGTTTACTGACTGGCCACTCGCGCCAAGTTAAATCTTCTTTTGCGGCAGCTTTGCCATCGCCTTGATATTTTGGTGCTAATTCGAGTAATTTATCGGTGGCATCTGGATGACGATTGAGTATGACATCTTCAACTGCGTCTCTAAGCTCAGCGGGTATCTGATCATAAACTTCTAGCTGACCTGCATTGACAATTCCCATGTCCATACCGGCACGAATTGCATAGTACAAAAAGACGCTATGCATAGCTTCACGCACAGGGTTGTTGCCACGAAATGAGAACGATATATTGGATAAGCCCCCTGACACATGGCAATGCGGCAAATGAGAACGAATTTGGCGGGTCGCTTCTATGAAGTCGACCGCATAATTGTTGTGCTCTTCAATACCAGTCGCAACGGCAAATATATTCGGATCGAAGATAATATCTTCCGGCGGGAAATCGAGCTTTTCAACTAATAGTTTATAGCTACGTTTACATATTTCGAACTTACGTACTTGCGTATCAGCTTGACCGCTTTCATCAAATGCCATAACAACTGCAGCTGCACCATAGCGTTTAATTTTTTTCGCTTGCGCTAAAAACAGTTCCTCGCCTTCTTTTAAGCTAATAGAGTTAACAATCGCCTTGCCTTGAACGCATTTCAAACCCGCTTCAATAATTGACCACTTGGATGAGTCGATCATGATCGGAACCCTCGAAATATCTGGTTCAGATGCAATTAGATTAAGAAAGCGCACCATTGCGGCTTCCGAGTCCAACATGGCTTCATCCATGTTGATATCAATAATTTGCGCACCATTGGCGACTTGATGACGCGCCACGTCCAGTGCGGCGTCGAAATCATCGTCCATGATCAGGCGCTTGAACATAGCTGAACCGGTGACGTTGGTTCTTTCACCTACATTGATAAAACTAGAAAAATCAGTAGTCACAAAAAATCCTAATGAACGAAGGGCTCTAAGCCCGATAGACGCATTTTAATTTCAATGTCAGGTAACTGACGAGGAGATATCCCAGCAACAGCTTGAGCAAGTTGTCGAATATGTTCCGGTGTGCTGCCACAGCAACCACCCAAAATATTGACTAATCCTGATTCCGCCCATTCTTTTAAATGCACTGATAGCTCTTCGGCCTCCATGTCGTATTCACCGAACTCATTCGGCAAACCAGCATTTGGATGAGCAGACACATTACACTGTGCAATGCGCGAAATTTCAGCGACATATTGACGCAACAGATCCGGGCCTAATGCGCAATTCAAGCCAACTGAGAATGGTTTAACGTGGCGCATTGAATAGTAAAATGCTTCCGATGTTTGACCTGACAATGTTCTCCCAGATGCGTCAGTAATTGTGCCTGAAATCATCACTGGTAACGTGATACCAGATTCCTCAAACACCTCTTCAACTGCATATATAGCTGCCTTCGCGTTTAAGGTATCGAAAATGGTTTCGATTAATATTAAATCCACTTTGCCCTCAATAAGCGCATGCGTCGATTCTTTGTATGCTTCAACCAACTCATCGAAGTGCACATTACGCTTGCCTGGATCGTTAACATCAGGCGAGATAGAAGCGGTGCGACTAGTTGGACCAATAACTCCAGCAACAAAACGCGGCTGGTCCGGTGTTCTGGCACTAAATTCATCCGCAGCTTCATGCGCTAATTTGGCCGCACTTAAGTTAATTTGACGAGCCTCATCTTGCATGTCGTAATCTGACATTGAAATGGTAGTAGCATTAAAAGTATTAGTTTCAATAATGTCAGCACCTGCCGCAAGATATTCACGGTGGATATTCTTGATAATATCAGGTTGGGTAATAGCCAATAAGTCATTGTTACCTTTCACATCGCAATGCCAGTTTTTATATGGTTCACCCCGATAATCAGCTTCATCCAATTGTTGCTCCTGGATCATTGTTCCCATTGCACCATCTAGTATTAATATGCGCTGTTTTGCTATGTTAGTTAAGCGATTTAGGCTGTTTGAGGTCTTGCTCACCGTGTCTCTCTTTTATGTTGCCGTTTTAATCAGTTTATTGTTCTGGCTATGGTAAATGTACTTAACATTCACGTCGCCTGAGTGTGCTTAAATCATAAGGCGTGTTTTGATATACGTAATAATTGAGCCAATTAGTCAGCAGTAAATTACCATGTGACTTCCAACGTACAATCGGTTCTTTGCTCGGATCGTTGTCTGTAAATTAGTTTTCTGGAATGGCAGGCTCAAGCCCAGATTCCAGATCACGCTCATATTCTTGCGCCAGGGTATTAGAGTCATACTCAGGGTGGCCTGTCACAAAAACTAGCCGACGATCATCTGTGGCACTAATATAGGTGCCAGCTGCCGCTGATTGAGCCAATACAGATAAGCCGGGCACTTTGTCATAATCCTGGTTACGAATTTCGCCGATACGGCTATGAGGAGCCCAAAAACTAGGGTCGAAACCGCGCATTAATTGGTCATTTGGTTGCACTACGTCGTGTTCGAATACTCCAGATAACTTGTTTATTCGGAATTGACGCTGAACACCGTAAAAATGATACATAGCCGCATGGGCCGCCCAACAAAGAAAAATAGTTGACTGCACGTTTTCTTCTGCCCAATCTAACAATTCGGTCATTTTGTCCCAATATTTAACATCTTCATATTCCAACATACCTAATGGTGCACCAGTGACAATCCAGCCATCATATTTTTTATCAGACACTTCACTAAACTCATGATAGAAGGCGTCCATGTGCGACTTGGATGTGTTTTTTGGCGTAGTTTCATCAAACCGGATTAAGTCGACATTAATTTGAATGGGTGTATTGGATAATAATCTCAAAATCTGAATTTCAGTTTCAATTTTGTTTGGCATTAAATTCAATATCCCAACTTCTAGCGGACGAATATTTTGGCTAGCAGCGCGGTCACTGTCCATGGCAAAGATGTTTTCTTGTAACAACACATCTAGTGCTGGTAAGTTGGAAGGAATTTTAATTGGCATTATTACCACCTATCTTTAAATACATACTAACTGCAAATGCATGTTTTTTTATCAATGTGGTTGTCATTGTGGCTATATCAAGCAAAAAGTCAACATCTTTACGTCTAGACGTCTAAATAAAGACTGTTTATGTTAAGTTACCAAATTTCGTTTTCTACTTTGTACTGCACTCGCGTTAATACTCTGGACCTTATTTACGTGCTTTTTTCTGAAACCCAATCAACACTTCAACTTCAGCTTGCGGTAAGTCGCAAGCGTCCATAATTTCACTGATAGTTGCACCTGATTCAACCAGACTGTGTGCTCGCGCATACATCTTAGCAGCAGGGTCTTGCTGTGACATTTCATCAATTTGTGCCATCAACTTATCAACATCAATTTTAATCATCTCAATGTCAAACGCATGCGCTTGTGAGGTGCTTGTTTTTAAGCTGCAAAGCATATCCTCTAGCTCCGATGTCAAGGCTTGTTTATTTTTTTCATGTAATTGATCTTGCTTGTTCTCAAACGCAGTAAAGTTAGTTTGATGGGTTTCATTGAATTTGTGTAGGCTATTAATTAGCTCTAGGGCTTTATTGAGTCGCAAACTAAGTTTCCTATTAGACTGAATCGCGATAATGGCGACGCCTAAGCCAAGAAAGGAAATACTAAGAAGGACCATATTTATTACTGAAATTTCTTGCATTGATACGCTTACTTATTATTTTTGACCTGTTTATTCAAATGTAACGCATTCATAACAATAAATACAAAAATACCGCGACATCGCACGGTATTTTTGTATTTTATTAATCTAAAATGACGTTTGACGCTATAAAAATCAGTTACAGACTGCTCATCTCGTCCCATTCATCGTCACTTAATAACTTGTTAAGGTCAACCAAAATGAGTAATTGCCCCTTTTGATGACTAACACCGTGGATAAACTTGGCGCTTTCTTCTGTTCCTACATTGGGCGCACTGTCGATTTCAGATGAACGCAAATACACCACTTCCGCTACGCTGTCGACTAAAATACCCACTACTTGCTCATCTGATTCAATGATAACAATACGTGAATTATCGGTAGTCTCCGTTGGCGGCAAACCGAAGCGTGATCTAGTATCAATGACAGTCACAACGTTACCGCGTAAATTGATAATGCCAAGGACATAATCTGGGGCACCAGGAACGGGCGCTATGTCGGTGTAACGCAAGACTTCCTGAACTTGCATAACATTGATACCGTAAGTTTCCTCATCTAAGCGATAAGTCACCCACTGCAGCACCTCGTCATTTGGATCGCTCACGGTGGTCCTCGTTTTATCTTGGTTCATTTACTTTACTCCGTCACACAAAAAATTTTTCTATTTATTAACTGTTACTTGCTGCTTAGACCTGCTTTTAGCATTTTAACAAGTTCCGCAACATTAACTAAAGCACACATTCTTTCTTTAACCATGCCAGCTAACCATGGTCGCTTACCTGTATTAGTTCGCCATTTCACATCAGACTTATTCAATTCAACGGTATTAACCAATCTTTCACAAGTTAGGCCCCAAGAGGTTTTACCCAAGTTGATTAAAAATTGATAATGTAAATTCTCTTCCATTTCATCGTCATATTTTTCTGGCATTACCCAGCGTGCCGAATCAACGACATTAAACGTATCTTCATTTTTTAGCATAACACCCATGAACCAGTCCGGCTTTCCTATTATAGGCGCGATTTTAGTTATTTCATGTATTCCACCTAACTCAATTAGCGGAACGGCTAAAGTTAACCCGGCCACTTCAAAAAATAATGCTTGAAAGCGCTCATCGAGCGAGTCTTGCAAACTTATTGGCACAGAAACTTCTACCTTGCTTGTGTCTGTTTCGACCTCAATTTGAATTTCTTTATCATCTTGTTCAATTATCTGCTGCTGAGTATCTAAATTTATTCCTTGTGAATCAACCTGCGGTGCCAAAAACTCATTAACAGATTGCTCTAATAGCTTTTGGGTAGCTGCTTTATTAAAATTTAATTCTGACTGTGACTCGGTAAGTAAATCAGTCAAATAGTCCTCAACAATGTTTTCCTTGGCGAATTTATTTTTATCCTTCATTCGCTATATCCTTTAAAAATTTATCATATGCAAAGACACCTCTGCATTTTGGCGCGAAGAAAGATGCTGGCATCTGCGCTGCACTTGCGTCTCTGAATTTGGTGTCGGTTGGAATGAATCCTCGCCATAACTGTTCTGGATGCTCTTCGTTAAGCTTGGTGTAAGCCTGAATTGTTGCATTTACGCGTCTATCAAACATGGTGGCAATAATACTAATAGGGATGTTTTCTGGCATCGTTCTGCGCATTATTTTAAGAGTGCGCATCATTCGATCTAAACCTTTGAGCGCTAAGTGCTCAGTTTGCACCGGCACAATTATTCTATTGCTGCAGGCTAGCGCATTAACCATCGACACTCCCAATATGGGTGGGCAATCAATGATCACATAATCAAATTGGCGTTGAATAGACGCGAGCGCCTTTTTTAGTATTAAGCCCTTGCCACTTTCCATGCCCATTTTGCGGTCGAGCGTGGCTAATGCCATGGTTGCGGGCAAGACCATAAGACCTTGAACTTTGGTCAGACATAAGGAGTCAAGTAAAGTTTGACCCATGTATTTTTCTGGTTGGGAAAAAATATCATAAATACTGATATCAAGTGCTTCTGAATCAATGCCGAAATAGTAACTAAGACTTGCATGAGGGTCTGTATCAACAAGCAAAACTCGCTTGCCCTGCTGGGCTAAAAGCCCACCAAGTGTTACGGCAGTGGTTGTTTTTCCCACTCCACCTTTCTGATTAGCGACTGTCCAAATTTTCAATTTTATACAAACTCATACATGCTTTGTTAGTTCACAAGCTCATTTCAGTAATGATATGCTGTGCAATATGTTCTAGTGAAATCACTCTATCACATATTCCTGATTCAACGACCGCTTTAGGCATACCGTAGACCACGCTCGACTTTTCGTCTTGCGCCCAAATTGTCGCCCCTGTAGCTTTCAATAATCGCGACCCTGCGGCGCCATCTGAGCCCATTCCAGTTAAGATCACACTCAATATATCACCGGAGAATGTAGACACTAGTGACTCCATTGTGAAGTCAATACAAGGGTGATAAACAAAAGTACTGTCTTTGGGAGTCTCTACAATATTTAATTTAGCGAATGCCCCTCTGCCTGCGATCTGCATTTGCTTTCCACCTTCGGCCAAGTATGCAGTTCCTTTTTCAAGTCGCTCGTTGTCAACCGCCAACTTCACTTTTAATTTAGAGTGTTTATCAAGGCGTTCTGCAAAAGCGGCTGTAAACGTACCCGGCATATGCTGAACTAATATAACAGGATAAGGAAAATCACTGGGTAATTCGCTGACAACTTGTTGCAAGGCAATAGGGCCACCGGTGCTAGCAGCAATAAACAACAATTTGTACCGTTTTCCAGAGGCCGGTAGCGGTGACAAAGAAATATTAAGCTTATCTGATAACTCATGTTTGATTGGTAACTGAGCTGTTGATTGTGCGCTTCTTATCAAAGTACTAGAAACGATTTTGGCTGTTTTAATGTCATACAACCTAAGCGCATTTGCCCGCGCTAGAGCTTTAACGCGGCGTTGAATAATCAAGACCGCTTCAGGGCGTTCGGTGCTTATATCGTCAAACTTTTTGGGAATAAAGTCTACTGCACCGGCTTCTAAAGCATCAAACGTTACTTGCGCTCCTGCCTGAGTCAAAGAAGAAAACATCAAAATGGCCGTAGGCGCTGTCTGCATAATTTTAGCAACGGCTGCGATACCGCCCATAATAGGCATTTCAACATCCATCGTGATCACATCAGGTTTCAATTCAATGGCTTTTTGAATTGCTTCTAACCCATTAGCAGCGTGACCAACAACTTGAATACTTGGATCTTTTTCTAAAACAGATGTTAAACGTCTTCTATAAAACGTCGAATCATCAACAATCAACACTCGATACTGCATCGTTTTTGTAGAACCTTTTCCCAAATTAGACATCCTCGCTTAGTTTATCAAACTGTTAAACTAAGCGTACCTTTTCAATAAACCTGGAACATCTAGTATTAGTGCTATACCACCGTCAGAAGTAATTGTTGCGCCCGCCATACCCGGTGTGCCTTGCAATAAAGCATCTAGGGGCTTTATGACAACTTCTTCTTGACCAATTAATGAGTCCACCACTAGGCCAACGTGCTGCGTACCTATTAGCATCACGACAACATGTCCTTGTGAGCGATCAACCGTTACCGGAATACGATTTAACCAATCACCAAGATAGAATAATGGAATTGCTTTGGACCTAACAATCATGGTCAATTGACCATCGACTTTATGCGTTTTATTAATATCCATATTAATAATTTCACTGACGGCGCTTAGCGGTAGCGCAAATGTTTGTGCTCCGACAATAATCATTAATGTTGGTAATATTGCGAGTGTTAATGGCACTTTAATCGCCAACCGAGTGCCTTTACCAAGCTCTGAAGTAATACTAACTGAACCGTTAAGTTGATTGATTTTAGTTTTCACCACATCCATACCAACGCCACGACCGGATATATCACTAATTTCAACTTTAGTAGAAAAACCTGGAGCGAAGATTAAATTAAACGCGTCAGAATCTGACATCCTGGCTGCTGCATCGGCATCCAAAACACCGCGACTAATTGCAATTTGTTTTAGGGTTTCAGGATCCATTCCCTTACCATCATCATCTATAGTAAGAAGAATATGGTCACCTTGTTGAGACGCTGATAATTTCACAATACCCATTCTCGGTTTACCTTGAGCTTCACGCTCATCTGGCATTTCAATGCCATGGTCAACCGAATTTCTTACCAAATGCACCAACGGATCAGCAAGCGCCTCTACTAGGTTTTTATCTAAGTCAGTGTCTTCACCTACTAGTTCAAGTGTAATTTCTTTTTTAAGAGTTCTCGCTAAATCGCGAACAACGCGAGGAAAACGACCAAACACTTTCTTAATTGGTTGCATGCGGGTTTTCATTACCGCACCTTGCAAATCGCCTGTCACCAAGTCTAAATTAGCGACTGCTTTTGCCATGATCTCATCGGGATTGTTGATGGAGAGACTCAATAAACGATTGCGCACTAGCACAAGCTCACCCACCATATTCATAATTTGGTCGAGTCTTTTTGTATCTACGCGCACCGTGGTTTCAGCTTGCGGCGCTGCTGCACTTAGCTTTTTATCTTCTTTCTTGGCGATTGCGGAGATAGGTGCTTTAGCTTGAATTGCAGATGCAGATACTGTTTTTGCAACAAGCTTTGGGTTTTCAACTTTTGGCGTGTCTGCAACTTTGACCGCTGGTTCAGTATCTGTAGATTCTATCGGTGATTTACCTTCCCCATGCAACTGGTCAAGTAACGCTTCAAACTCATCATCCGTAATTTCATCAGCGTTTGTGCTCGCTGATGCTGACTTATTGGAGTCGGGCGAAATTTCTTTTGTTTTAAATTGACCTTTACCATGCAGATCATCTAACAACGCTTCGAATTCATCGTCACTAATATCATTAACATCGGCATCCGATTCGATTATTGCTGGTGGTGATACTTTAGAAGCTCCGGCTGTGCCGTGCAACTCATCTAACAAGGCTTCAAATTCGTCATCTGTAATCTCATCAATGCCCGCAGATTTATCATCTTCTATACTTAGTGTATCGCCGTGGTCAATTGCAGCTTCGTTCTCCACGATGGCAGCGGTCGGCGCAGCCTCTTTAGCAAAGATACTTTCGTCGGCTGTTTCGGGTTTGCTTAATTTATGTAGAACGGCGATAAGTTCAGCTGGCGCAGGCTCAAGAGGCTTTCTTAACTTCACATTCTCAAACATATCAACAACAACGTCAGTTGCTTGAAGAATTACATCCATTAATTCAGGTGTTAGTGTGCGTTGTCCATTTCGCATAGTATCAAAGACGTTCTCTGCACCATGGCAGATATTAACCAGCTCTGTTAACGCTAAAAACCCAGCACCCCCCTTGACCGTATGATAGCCCCTGAAAATTGCATTAAGCAACTCTGCATCTTCAGGCTTATTTTCTAGATCAACAAGTTGTTCTTGGAGTTGCTCAAGTAATTCTCCGGCTTCCACCAGAAAATCTTGCATTATTTCCTCGTCAACTTCAAACGACATTCGTCGGCTCCCCTAAAACCCTAAACTTGACAGCAAATCATCAACGTCGTCTTGTCCACTTACTACGTCGTCGCGACTATCTGCATCGATAATTGGCCCTTCGGCTTTTACTATATCGGTCTGTTTCTTGGAAGTGTGAGGATTATCTTCAATTAGGGTTAATTCTCCAACATCACCAAATGCGGTTAGCATTGAAACAAGGCTATCTTCAACTTCTTTAACTAACTCAATGACGCGACGAATTACCTGGCCAGTAAGATCCTGATAGCCCTGAGCCATCAATACTTCTGTAAGCAAGCCATTGAGTTGGCCGGAATCGCCAGCTGCATCAGATAAAAGGTTATCAAGTGTCATGCACAGATGTTTAAATTCACCCACCTCGATTTGACGGCTCATCAATTTGTGCCATTCCGGCATAATACTGGTAAATCGTTGATTCAAACCTTCGGCAATCGGCATGCATTTTTCAACAGCGTCCATAGTGGTATTCGCTGCTTTTTCTGTCTCTTCTATTACATATGTTAATCGCGCCCGAGCATCCGGAATTTCATCTTGCGTTAAGTTCGCAATGCGATCATCTAATTGAAAATTATTTAGTGAATCGTGTAACTGGCGAGTCAACTTTCCTACTTCAAAAAAAAGTTCTGTTGACTCTCGCAGTGTAATTGTATCGACGAGAGCATTCGCTTGTTCGCGTTCACCCTTTTCAAGATACTCAACTAGTAGCTTCGCTTCATCTAGCGAAACTAGTTCTCTATCAGTCGTTGTCATTCAACGTTACCCTATTAAGAAATACCGCTGTTAACCAAGACGTTGAAAAATCTTTTCAAGTTTTTCTTGTAATGTCGCTGCTGTAAATGGTTTAACTACATAACCATTAACGCCCGCTTGCGCTGCGGCGACAATTTGCTCTTTTTTCGCTTCCGCAGTTACCATTAAAACAGGTAAGTGCTTCAAATTATCATCTGCACGAATAGCGCGTAAAAGATCAATACCCTGCATACCAGGCATGTTCCAATCGGTCACAACAAAATCGAAATCACCTTGAACGAGCATGGGCAATGCCGTATTACCGTCGTCGGCTTCTTGAATACTAGTAAAGCCGAGGTCCTTTAATAAATTCTTAATTATCCGTCGCATCGTTGAAAAATCATCAACAACTAAGATTTTCATATTCTTATTCAAAACTGCCTCCGCTGAGGTACAAATTAGCTACAAAATTAAAACGGCAAAAACTTAGTCAGCTGTTCGCCAAGACTGCATTTTCGACTTTAACTTTAACATCGCTTGACTATGAATTTGGCTCACTCGAGATTCACTTACCTCAAGAACTTCGCCAATTTCGCGTAAGTTTAATTCTTCATCGTAATAAAGTGAGAGCACGATTGCCTCTCGCTCTGGTAGTGTTGTTATCGCCTGTGCTAGCGCTTTCTGAAATGAGCCTTGCAGCATATTTTCAAAAGGACTGTCTTGTCCTTTTGTCGCATCGGTAGTTAGAACGTCTTCGCTCACGCCAAGATCTTCAATTCCGACAAGCTTGCCAGCGTTCACTTCATTCAACATTGTGTGGTATTCTTGCACCGACACTTGCAGCCGTTCAGCCACGTCTATATCACGTGCATCTCGCCCTGTGGCTTTTTCTACTTGAGAAATAGCTTGCGTTATTGCCCGACTATTCTTGTGAACTGAACGCGGAGTCCAGTCACCTTTTCGAATTTCGTCAAGCATAGAACCGCGGATACGAATACCAGCAAATGTCTCAAAACTTGCACCCTTCGAGCCATCAAAGTTTTTTGCGGCTTCAAGCAAACCAATCATACCTGCTTGAATCAAGTCGTCCACAAGGACACTTGCCGGCAACCTTGCCACTAGATGATGAGCAATTCTCTTCACCAACGGCGCATGCCGCTCGACCAATTGGTTTTTATCAATTTGTTGTTGATAGACTGCCACTTTGTTACTCACTGATTAGTTACCTACTCGTTTCTTGACACTAACTGCTCAATAAAAAATTCCAAATGCCCGCCCGGTTGCGCTGGTATGGGCCAAGTCATGGATTTTTGAGCTAAGTTAGTAATCGCCAATGCCGCAGGCGAAGATGGATATGCATCAACGATCGCAGCCTGTTTACGTACAGATTTACGTATGTTTTCGTCGAATGGAATAACACCCACCAACTCTAATGCAACATCCAAAAACCGGCCTGTCACCTTGGAAAGTTTACTAAAAAGTTCTTTCCCTTCCCTTTCGCTGCGAACCATATTAGCTATAATTTTAAACTTAAAAACGCCATGTTCACGGTTCAGAATTTTTATCAATGCATACGCATCAGTCAACGATGTAGGCTCATCACACACAACTACAAGAACGTCTTGCGCTGCGCGAGAAAAACTCATCACCATGTCAGAAATTCCCGCTGCAGTATCAACAATGAGCGTATCTATCTCTGTACGCAATTCACTGAAGGCTCTAATAAGGCCCGCATGTTCTGTTGTACCTAATTCTGCCATTGACTGCGAACCTGATGTCGCAGGCGCAATTTTGACGCCATGTGGACCTGTTACTAAAATATCGTCCAAGGTGCATTCACCTCGTAGAACATGTGATAAATTTTTATCAACACGTAAACCAAGTAAAACGTCACAATTCGCAAGGCCTAAATCGGCATCAAGCACCAAGACACGTTTGCCTTGTTTGGCCAATGAGATGGCTAAATTTAAAGACACGTTAGTTTTACCGACTCCACCTTTACCACCGGTGACCGCCATGACTTTAATTAATTTGGGCTGATTCATTTTTCTTAAGCTACTCGCTTGATCTTCTATCATATCGCTCTGGCGCCTGCGTCAGAGTTTGTTTGGTTATTATGCGCCAAAGCATACTTTTTATAAAGTTTTGACGCTACCATAATTAAATTTTTTGCATCTGCAAGTTTTATATCTTCTGGCACTCTCTGTCCATCCGTTACGTAGCTTAGTCTAAGGTCGTTTTCAATCACGACGCTAAGTGCCTCTCCGAGGCTATAACACTCATCTAATTTACTGAAAATACAGCCTGTTAGGCTTATATTTTTATACGCTTGTATGGTTTGGTGTAACACTTGATACTGAGCACCTGCTGGCAATACTAAGTATTTTTTAATATTAGCCGTTGTTTCTTTCTCATAATCGTTTAGCTGAGTCACTAAGCGAACATCGCGTTGACTAAAACCAGCAGTATCAATAAGAACTAATTTTTTATGCCTTAGTTGATAAAGTATATGGGCTAACTCTTCAGAAGTCTGTGCTTTTTTCACAGAACAGCCAATAATTTTCCCATATGTCGCTAATTGCTCAAAAGCCGCGATCCGATATGTATCAACAGTAATCATAGCAACTTCATTTGCACCATATTTTTGTGCATATTTTGCAGCTAGTTTTGCCACGGTTGTGGTTTTACCTGTGCCTGTTGCGCCTACTAATGCCACAATACCTGACTGTTGCAAAATATCGTTACCGCCTATATGCAAACGGTTTGAAATTAGGTTAAGCAAATAATCCCAACCTTCTGTCTCATTTGCTTGCGGTGGAAGAAAACTAACAAGTTGCGCAACTAGCTTTTCACTAATGCCCATACCTAATAATTTGTTGCCTAAAAAGTAATGAGTTGGATTTTTACGTTTACTTTGCTCGTCGCTCAAGCCATTAACTTGATATTGTAAAACGTTACGAATAGACGCAAGTTCTGATTTAATTGATTCAAGGTCATCATTAGAAGCTACGCTGGTGCCATGACTGAATAAATCAGACGCTTGGCTATGAGCAAAATCATCATTCACTGCAAAATTTTCAACCGGTTTTGTCACCGGCGTTCTTGCATATTGGTTAGTGAGTTCAGCTTCACGAAGACGTTTTTCTGCTTGCTGTGAGTCAGCGTATGCTTGACTAACACGAGGTTGGTTTCGGTTCATCGTTTGTGAGGAGTAAGTTGATTCAGTGTCTCGCTGTTGTGTTTGTGCAGCGCTGGCATGCGCTGCACTCCCAAAACCATCGCTACTTTCATCAACAAGTTTACCGGCCTGTTGTTTTTCTAAAAGTGCCTTAAGACTATCAGGTCCATCATCGCCGATTATGTCACTCAAAGTTGGCGTGTTTTTAGATTTTCTACCTAAGCTAATAGTCGGTGGCGGTTGTGTCATTTCGGTCTCTTTATCAACCGCTGCAACTAGCTCGACGCCATCCGCAACCTTTTTATTAGACATAATAACTGCATCGCCGCCAAGTTCGTCTTTTACTTGCTTGAGCGCTTCACGCATATCCTTGCCAAAAAAACGTCTAATTTTCATGATGTCCCCGTTAGTGTATTTAATGCGTCAGTTTATTGACCGACTGATGACACTATTTTTATTTGTTTGTCGTCTGGTATCTCTTGATAAGACAACACATGTAAACCTGAAACAGCGTGTTTTAAAAATCTTGATAACACTGGACGTAACATGCCCGATGTTAATAACACTGATGGTTCGCCAGCTAGTTCTTGTTGCTGACTTGCCTCAGTTAGTGATTGCTGAATCTTCTCTGCGAGTCCTGGCTCTATGCCAGCTCCATCCTCACCACCTGCTTGTAATGACTGATGCAACATCTGTTCCAAGTCTGGCGCTAATGTAATAACAGGTATTTCATCCCCTCCTGACGTAATGTCTTGGACAATCAAACGCTTCAACGCAATACGCAATGCAGATACTAATACATCTGGGTCTTGGCTCTTAGGTCCATACTCGCAGAGCGTTTGGCAAATAGTCCGCATATCCCTAATTGGCACACCTTCATACAATAACGTTTGTAATACTTTCACCATGGTGCTCAAGGACAAAATATCAGGCACAAGTCCTTCGACTAACTTCGGATTCGTTTTTTCCAACATATCAAGAAGTTGCTGTACTTCTTCATGGCCCAATAGTTGATAAGCATTGGTTGTCAATAACTGACTTAAGTGCGTTGCCACTACGGTAGCTGAATCAACTACCGTATAACCAAGCGTTTGTGCATGTTCACGCTGATTAGCTTTGATCCAAACAGCGTCGAGGCCAAAAGCAGGATCCTTTGTTTTGGTACCTGATAGCTCACCAAATACCTGACCTGGATTGATCGCAAGCTCATTATCATGACTAATCTCAGCATCACCGATTGAAACCCCCATCATTGAAATAGAGTAGGCATTCGGTGAAAAATCCAAATTATCGCGAATGTGAACAGGAGGAATAAGAAAACCAAGTTCTTGCGACAGTTTTTTACGTACACCTTTAATGCGCGTCAATAATTCACCACCTTGTGATTTATCTACAAGCGGAATAAGACGATATCCAACTTCTAAACCAATAGTGTCAACATGTTGAACATCGTCCCAACCTAGATCCTTCATTTCACTTGGGCCTTTGCTGGCATCTGGCATTGTTTCTACAAGTGATTTTTCTTGCGCTTCCTTCGCTTTCATTCTATCTCTGAAGAAAGCATATGCAAAAACAGCAGCAGAAAATCCAAGGAAGGCCATATGAGGCATTCCAGGTACAATACCCATTACGAATAATATGCCTGATGTAATATAAAGTGCTTTGCGGTTAGCTAATTGCTCTCGAATTTCATGTCCCATTTCTTGCGAATCATTTTCTCGAGTCACTATAATTGCGGTAGCAACAGAAAGTAGTAGTGATGGAATTTGTGCCACTAAGCCGTCACCAATAGTGAGAATAGTATAAACTTCCATTGCCGTAGAAAAATCTAGATCATGTTGAAACATACCAACAAACAGGCCACCAACAATGTTGATTAGCATAATGAAGAGCCCCGCTATGGCGTCCCCTTTCACAAATTTTGATGCACCGTCCATCGAACCGTAAAAATCAGCTTCCGATGTAATTTCTTCTCTTCGCGTTCTCGCTTGGTCTGCGTCGATGTAACCCGCATTCAAGTCAGCATCAATCGCCATTTGCTTGCCCGGCATTGCGTCTAGTGTAAATCTGGCACTTACTTCAGAAATACGACCTGCACCCGCTGTAACCACCTTAAAGTTGATTATAAGCAATATGGCAAATACCACGACGCCTACCACGTAATTGCCGCCAATAACAACCTCACCAAAAGACTGTATGACTTTACCAGCAGCGTCACCACCCTCGTGCCCTTTCAGCAATACAATTCGCGTAGAGGCTACGTTGAGTGCCAACCGCAAAACGGTAGCGACTAAAAGAACTAATGGAAATATACCAAAATCGATAGGCCGCTTAGTTAATACTGAGACCAAAATAATGACGAGTGAGAGTGCGATGTTAAAACTAAAAAGCACATCTAATAAAATGGCCGGCATCGGCAGGATGACCATGCCCATGATGGCTAAAACCACAATTGGAGCACCCATACCAGCAGCGATACTCTTTAATTGCGTTTTATCTACCCTTTGAAAAGCGGAGGTTAATTGCATAGAACGGATTTTTGACGGCTAAGTAATAATACAGGTTCTATTACAACTAACGTGCCAATTCGCTCAAGTATATGAAAAAAATTAGAGCATTGGCAGCACTTTGTCTCTACCTAAATTTTTACCTTCATATAAGAGATTATCGGCTCGCTTTATACATTCATCAACGGATGCATAATCTTGAATATTTGCAACCCCGGCGGTTAATGAAACTCTTAATGACGTTTTGGTGACAATGAATTTCTCTTTGCGAATAATGTCGCGATATTTGTTCGCAATATTAATCGCATCTTTAAGTCGTGTATTGGGCAGCAACACAATGAACTCCTCTCCACCCCAACGTGCTAAAACATCATAATCTCGGGTACATTGTGACAGAACATTAGCGAACTTGATTAGCACCTGATCACCCGATTCATGTCCATGCTCGTCATTAATCAGTTTAAAGAAATCGATATCTATCAGAATAATGGAGAACAGTTCCTTACTTCTCTTATACTTTGAAAATTCTTTAGCAGCAGCATCAGTAAAGCCACGACGATTATATACTTGAGTCAATGGATCAAGCGTCGTCAGCAATGTTAGTTGCTTATTAGCCAACTGCAATTCAAGCGTTTTTTCTTGTACATTTTGATACAGCATAACCGACCGTTTATGCAATGCGATTGTGCGCCATCTAAAGACCAGAAAAACCGCCATTAGAGCAAGTATACCAAAAATAATTATCGCCCAAATGGTTCGCCACCAAGGCGGAGTCACTGTAATGTGCATGCGCTGCGGTTTATTATTCCATACACCATACCGATTGGTCGATTTTACTTCTAATATATAGCTACCCGGATCTAAGTTAGTATAAGTGACGGCTCTATTCTTGCTTTCTAAATATTGCCAACGGCCATCAAACCCAATGAGTCTGTAAGCATATTTTATACTTTGAGGACTAGCAAACTCTAACGCCGCAAATTCAATTTTCAGTAAAATATCTTGTGGTGATAACACCACCTTGACCAAGGAATCAGATAAACTGTTGACCATGCCGTACTTTGCGTCAATACCATGGCTGTCTTGACTATTTAGGATACCAACACGGGTAAATTCAAGAGTAGGCATTGAATCTGACTTTTGAATATTATCAGGGTGAAAGTATGTCACGCCGGCTTCACCCGCGAAGACCATAGTTCCATCGTCTTTTACCGCAGCAGCCCCAACATAATATCCAGTTGAATTGACGCCTTCATTGTGATCAAATCTTTGCACTTGCCCGGAGCCTAAATTAACGCTAAAAATATACCTCTCCGTGGGTATCCAAATATTACCCTTATTGTCATTTACCACACCAGAAATAGACGAATTTGAGAGTTTTTCGTCCGCAAATAAACGTGTGAATTTGGCTTCAGTGTTTTCATCACTCAACTCTAACAGCAACAAACCATGCCCTAATGTACCAACGTAGAAGCTTGTTTCATCTCGTTTTGAAATCCATGTGACAACATTGTGGGGCAGACTGTCTTCGTTATCAGCTTCGTTAACAAATTGCCTGACTTCATGAGTTGTAGGGTTAATAAGAAACAGGCCATCCGTAGTCGCAGCCCAGAGCTCATCAGTCGATATTGGTAAAATGTATATAGCCATCGGTATATCATAGATTTGTAGTATCTTGTTAGTATTGACGTCCAATACCTGCAACCCCTGAAATTCAGAACCAATCCAAAGGTTTCCATTAAGCCCTATTTTAACCGAATAGATTGCCGTATCACGCAAGGCTGCATATTCAATAAACTTACTTTCAGGTGTTATTTTACCTAATCCTAACTGTGACGCAGCCCACAAGGCCTTATTTTTTTCATCAAAAACGAGCGTACGCATTTTATTAACCGACAGGCTAACTTGTGCATGTTTCCATGGACCTTCCATCGAATAGTCTGTATTTAACTTAACAACGCCTGAATTAGTTGATAACCACAAGCTATCATCGGTTTGTTTAGCAACAAAATAATAAAATTGTCCTTTCTCTAAATCGAGTTTTTTAAACATAGTGGATTTCAAGTCTACAACCCCAAATCCCTCAGTACTAGTGCCAAATAATATCAACCCAGATGCACTGTTAAACAGCGTTCTTATAGCATCTGAGTCACTGAAATTTTTGGAGTTTGAACGACTTGAGATATTAGTAAAGCTTAGTTCATGGGGCTCTGGAAATATTGACGCCCCATTGGCAGTCGCAACCCAGATTGAGCCATCACTCATTTGTTCGATATCACTGATAAAATTATCAGAAAATCCGTCCTTTGCAGATATATTGATAATATTCGAGAAGCTATTCCCGCGGGTATGTGCACGAAAAACGCCCTGACCAGCCGTCCCGATCCACAAATATCCTTCACTATCGACTTCAATAGCGGTAGTTTCAATTCGAGGTAGCAGTTCATCTCGCCAAAGCTCAATTTCTCTATCGTAACTTAATATTCCGTTACTAGTAGCGACTAACAGGCGTTTGTTATTCTGGGAAATAATGTCATGGATAGTCATTGAATGATTTGGCATAGAAATGGGTCGAAACCCTTCTTGGCCACTTTTTTGTAAATACAACGCTTTCGCCGTGCCAACAAAAACATTATTTTGTTGGTCAACCAAAATGGTTCTTACATCTTTATCTAATTGTCCCTGATGATTGCGTAATTCGATACTTGCAAAGGCTTGATCGCTTGAACGCAAAATATCTAGGCCATTAATTGTACCTATCCATAGATCGCCAGTATCAGGTTGTATTTCAAGGGTGTGAACAAGTGAGCTAGAAAGACCTTTGCTTGAGCCTGTACTTTGCCCAAAATGAGTAAACGTATAACCATCAAACTTATCTATACCTGATTGTGTCGCTAGCCAAATATAGCCGTTATTATCTTGGGCAATATCATATACTGTTGCCTGAGAGAGGCCATCAGCGATATTATACTTTTTGATTGCGGGCAACTGGAACTCAGCGGAATAGTTACTCTGAGCTGAAACGCTAGAGATTATTCCAAGAGACATAATCCCCAGGACAAAACAGCGCAAAAACCGTATTATTAATTGCAAGCAAACTCCGATTTTTGAACCAGTGGTAAACATATAAATCAGCAATAATGGGCTTTGTTTATATTTAATCAAAATAAGTATATAACCTTTTATTTTTTAAGCAAGTTGTCGATTAAATCTCATATAAAAACAAATAAAGCAACCAACCTAAATAGGAAGTAAATAATTTAACGACGCAGTTCTGGTGGTATCGGCAGGTTCTTTTTCAGTGCCTTCGGACGCTTTGCCTTACCGTTTTTGTATGCTTTTAACTGATAAACATAAGCAAGTACTTGAGCAACAGCCATGAACAGTTTTGACGGAATTTCATTATCCGGTTCCGTGCTATAAAAAATAGCACGAGCTAACATAGGAGATTCAATGATAGGAATGTCATGCGCTTTGGCTATTTTACGAATATGCATCGCAAGTTCATCAGCACCTTTTGCTACCATTATGGGAGCACGGTCACCATCTTGCTCATATTTTATTGCAACAGAGAAGTGAGTAGGGTTAGTGACGATGACATCAGCATCTGGAACGGCTTGCATCATACGATTAGCTGAGGCCTGATATTGTAGCCTTCTGATACGACCCTTAACTTGTGGATCGCCCTCAGAATTTTTGCGCTCGTCTTTTACTTCCTGCATCGTCATTTTCATTTCTTTATTGTGCTTAAAATTCTGGTATGGCACATCAATTAATGCAATAGGGATCATACCGCAGCATAGTAGTAAAAAAGCCCATTCAATCATATTCAGGGCATGGAATAAATTTAACGGATAGAGTTCCATATCCAGATGCAGTGCTTCATCTCTAAATATATAGAGTGCCATGTAAGCCATAAATCCAATTACGACGACTTTAGCAACGCCTTTAATTAATTCGACCAAAGCGTTCATCCCGAACATTCTTTTGAAGCCTTCTAGCGGACTTAATCGATTACCTTTGGGTGCAGCCGATTTCCATGTAAAATTATACCCACCAAGCGCGATACTTCCGTAGATAGCGCCGGCCAATGAAATAAGCATGAAGGACAACACGGGTAAACTAGATTCGGTGACTGACATTTCTAACATTTGAAACATATGCACGTTGTCATAAGTTTCATCGCGTGAAAGAATAAAACAGCGTTTCATAATGTCGAACATCGCTTTTGCGATATAACTACCAACAAAAAAGAAGGCTATTGCACTGGAAATTAACACCAATGCGGTGGACAATTCCTTGGATCGCGCAATCTGCCCCTTCCCTCGGGCATCTTCGAGTTTTTTGGGTGTGGGTTCTTCGGTTTTTTCGTAAGAGTCATCAGCCATTTTCTATCATCCTAAATAGCGTTAGCAAGTCAACAATAGCTTGCACATGAATTCTTGCGCTCGCTGCCATTGTACCTCAAAGTGATAAACCTGATTACTTAACGTAATGTAAATAATAACCAACCCGGTAATTTGAGCGATTGAAAAACCCAAACTAAATATATTCAATTGCGGCGCCGCTTTGGTCATAACACCAAATGCTAAGTTAACAATTAATAGTGAAACAATAGGCGCTAGTGACATGGTAACCGCTGAAATAAACATCCATCCAGCCCAGTGCGCAACCAAACGAAACTGCTCTCCTGTCCACCAAGGTGAGTCGATAGGAAACGCTTTAAAACTCATCACAATCATCTGGATCATTGCTAAGTGACCATCGAAAGTCCAAAATAAAAGTGTCGCTAAAATAAGATAAAACTGACCCACAGCTGGCACGCTAATACCGTTGATAGGGTCGACAATAGAAGCAAAACCAAGACCCGTTTGCATGGCAATAATTTGGCCGGCTAATACAAAAGTGTTTAATACCATCATTGAAATAAAGCCAATCACAATGCCAATAATTAATTGCTTAATACCTAATATAAAAGTACCTAAATTCACCAAATCATCAACAGGAACCGGGGGAATATTAGGCACAATCATTAATGTCAACAATACTGCTAACAATGTTCTAACTTGCGTGGGTATCGTTTTCGCACTGATTCCGACCATTGCCGCAAACAACCCCGATATACGCATAAATGGCAACAGATAATCTGCAAGAAAATTGGTCATTGTAGACTCAAGTATTTCCATTTTTTAGCCAACCGCCATCGGAATGCGATAGACCATCTCAAAGAAGAAATCCATCATCTTTTGTACCATCCAGCTACCAAGCCAACTTACTGCTAATAAGGTCACGATCAAGCGTGGAAGAAAACTCATGGTTTGTTCGTTGATGGAGGTCGCGGCTTGAAAGACAGCGACGACTAAACCAACGACCAAACCGGGTAGAATAACCGCGGCTACTAGGATAATGACAACTAGCATCGCTTCACGTAAAATTTCGACAAAAACCTCTGGACTCATTGGTTCAGACTCCCATACCGAAACTAGTGGCTAGCGTACCAAATATAAGATTCCAGCCGTCAACCAAAACAAATAGCATTAACTTAAATGGCAACGATACAATCATCGGCGATAGCATCATCATACCCATGGCCATCAATATTGATGCCACGACCAAATCAAGTATCAGGAAAGGAATAAACAACATGAAGCCAATTTGGAAAGCAGTTTTTAGTTCACTGGTCACAAATGCCGGAATTAGAACCGTCAATGGCACATCCGCAGGATCATCATATAAGCCCTCGTAGCCGCCAATTTGCACGAATGTCTCTAAATCTTTCACTCTCGTTTGTGACAACATAAAAGCGCGCATCGGTTCCTTTGCAATATCGAACGCTTCTTTTGAGGTCATTTCTTCACTTAAATATGGCTGCAATGCGTTTATGTTAATTTCTTCAAACACAGGGGCCATAATAAACATTGATAGAAATAAACTAACACCAATCAAAATTTGATTTGAAGGTGATTGCTGAAGACCAATCGCTTGACGTAAAATTGACAGCACAACGATAATGCGCGTAAAAGACGTCATCATCATAATAAAGGCTGGAATTAGACTCAGTGCCGTCATGATAAACAGTGCTTGCAAAGTCATCGAATATTCTTGATTACCGTCATCGGTGGTCGTTACTGTAATCGCTTGAATACCTTGCTCAGCTATAGCACTGCCGCTGAAAATGATACTTAGAGTTATCAACAAACCAAGTTTGACGATAAACGATGACGAAAATATATTATTAATCATGTGCTCTATCCTTTTTAGAGCCGGTCATCGTCTCGGCCATCGCTTTTACTAACTTATCTTTGAATGCCAGACTGGTTGTCTGTCCCGAGCTTTTGGTGGTACTTGAAGTTTGCAAAGGATTTTCGAGCTTGCCTAATTGATTTATATTGTGCGCTGTAATTCCGATTAAGAACTGCTCGCCGCCAACATCAACAACCATAATTTTTTCTTTGGCTCCCGCTGCCATCGACGCAACCACTTTTAATTGACCATTTCCTGCTTGAGTGACATTTAACCGGCGCGCAATGAATGCGAGCGCAAAAATAATGGCGACTACAAGTAAAAGGCTAAGAAAAATTGACAGTATTGACGAGGGGTTTTGTAATGTTTGAGGGGTGGAGGCCGAAGCCTCCGCGTTGACCACGCTGCAGAACAAAAATAAGAATAGGACGTAAGCCCCTATTTTATATAGGTTTCTACCTGAGTTTTTTAATTCTTTCGACTTGACTAATAACATCCGTTAACCGAATCCCAAATTTATCGTTGATGACTACTACTTCTCCATGAGCAATCAACGTGCCATTTACTAAAACATCTAGAGGTTCGCCTGCAACTCGGTCTAATTCGACCACTGAACCTTGGTTCAATTGCAGTAAATTTCGGATACTTATTTCACTGCGACCAACTTCCATGGAAATCGTGACAGGGATATCTAATATGGTGTCGAGTTTTTTCTTTTCTGCAACCGAAATAGGTGCATCTTCTCGCAACTCGTCTAGTTCTGCGGGCTGTGCGACTCCACCGGCTGCTTGTTCATTCATAATTGCATCGATATCATCTTGTGGATCAACGCTCTTCTCACCACCTGCTTCCACCTCAGCTTGTTCAGCCATTGCTTCTGCCCAATCATCTACGCCTTCGCCATCTTCACTCATAATATTTTTCCTATCTTTTATAAATCTTCTTCTAACACTTGTAATTCAGCGTCGTTATCTATCACTTTGCCATTTCGGGTTAATAACTGAAGTTCAGATTTCACCGACGTTGGCCTTGGAATTTTTTCTGTAATTTTTAATGCAATATTATCTCGAGACTTACCTAATTTAGCCCTGAATGTTGGTAAATCTTCAATCAATACAGTTACCGTGTCAGGCATTTCAATTGGGATAATATCGCCTTTTTCAAAATTCATGATGCGCTCTAATGTCAAAGTAACATCCAGTAAATGGGTAGTTAAGCCAACATGAACATCCATAATTTCATCACGTAGCGCTTTACTCCATCTAAAATCGGTATCCTCTTTGTCATTTTGAACACCCGCATCCAGCAGTTCCCGAATAGGCTCCAACATTGCGTAAGGCAATGAAATGTGGAAATCGCCACCACCACCATCCAGCTCAATATGAAAAGAGCTAATAACGACAACCTCAGTTGGACTAACAATGTTCGCCATCGCGGGATTGACTTCAGAATCTAAATACTCAAAAGACACATCCATGACGGGCCCCCAAGCTTCTTTATAATCCTCAAAAATCAGTTTTAGTAGCATCTGAATAATGCGACGCTCAGTTGGCGTAAATTCTCGACCTTCAATTTTTGCGTTATAACGGCCATCGCCACCAAAGAAATTGTCAACCATGATGAAAACAAGTCGTGCTTCCATGGTAATTAACCCAGTTCCCTTGAGGGGGCGAAAACGCACCATGTTCAAGCTGGTAGGAACAAATAACGTGTGAATATACTCACCAAATTTAATCATTTGGATGCCATTAATAGATACTTCCGCAGAGCGGCGCATCATATTAAATAAACTCACGCGCATGTGCCGTGCAAACCGCTCATTCACGATTTCCAGCGTTGGCATGCGTCCACGAACAATGCGATCTTGAGAAGAAAAGTCGTATTCCATGGCAAAAACATCATTTTCGATCTCTTCGACGTCTTCTTCTTCAACATCTTCAACGCCGTGGAGTAGCGCGTCAATTTCGTCTTGTGATAATAAATCGCTCACATTAATTCTCGTATTGGGTTACTCGACACGAGTAACTTAATTAACTAACCGTATATGCAGCGCGCTTGCATCTCATTATGCAATTGCACGACCTATTACAACGGTTTTTGCAGGTTAGTCTGCATTTACTGAATAACAAAACCTGTAAATAGAACTTGCTCGACAACAGGTGAACTTTCAAGTTCCGTCATCACTTGCCGCACACTTGCGGTAGCACGTTCTTTCAATTCAACTTTACCAACATCGGTAACCAAATCATCAGCGTTTGACGCACTGAATACCTGCAGCAGAGTTCCTTCAATCATTGGAATATGACGTTTTGCCAGTTCTTCACTGTCTGCACCTCGGACCATCAGCTGCACTTCAATTTGCACAATACGCTCGCGGGATACACCCGGTGCATTGAAAGTAAAAGGCCTCGGCATCGCAACATATAACGCTTGACCGGCTTCTGATTCCAGGTTTTCAATCACCTCTTCTGAAGTACCATCTTCGCCTTCAGTCATGCTGGTTGTGTCGCCCGTAAATAAGAAAAAATAAGCCCCTACACCACCGCCAAGCAAGACCACAACAGCAACAGCAATAATAATAAGCATTAACTTGCTCTTCTTTTTGCTGCCTTCTTCAATTTCTAACTCTTTATCTGCCATGCCATTATTCTCTTATATTCGTATTTATAAACCTGTGCATAAATTAGGCTATTGAACGAGTCACTGACGCTATTGTCATAATTGTGGCTAATCCCCGTCAATACTACCTTAAGTTATTATACGCCTCTTTTGCGCTACTCTTATGCCATTTTTTCGGCGTTTTAGGCGTAATAATCAATACCGCCTATTCTGCCGCCGCTAATACGTTGTTCAATAACGTCATTATGGGCCAAAAGGCCATCTTCAGTGCTGTCTTGAATTCCATCTTGCGATTGTTGTGCCAAATTGCCCGAGTCATTTGAATTATTTGCTGAACCGCCCTGTTCATCTTGCCCATCGCCGCCGGCACTTTCTTGTTGAACCGATGACTGACCTAGCTCAATGCCATGCTCTTGAAGCATTTCTCGTAATCTTGGCACTGCTTGATCTAGTGCGTCACGAGCATGTTGCGACTGCACAACAAAGCTGACTGAGGCGGAATCACCTGACAAATTAACCTTGATATTCATGCCACCTAAATCTGGCGGGTCTAGCCTAATCTCGGCAGTGATATTGCGGCTATTGACCATCCAACGCACTTTTTCGGTCAACTGTTGCTGCCCCTCCGGCTTAAAGATATTGACTCCTTTATCGTTAGCCGAAGTTTGTTGCACAAGTCGAGTACTTTCTATCTGTTGCTGCGCAGCTTCTTTAATACCCTGAATTTCATTCAAACCGGTATTCAAATAATTTTGCTGCTGATTAGTTTGATTCAACGACGTCGCGGCAGCCAAAATATTACTGATTTGATTTAGCTGTTTATCCAAGGCAACTTCAGTATTAGCCGCGACTTTAACATCAGCAACAGCAAGAGCGTCAGTGACCAAACTTTTTAAATCAATACCAGGCTCTCGGCCCTGTTTTAATTGCTCTTTCATTTCTTTGACGCCTGATTGTATTGCCGCGATGAACTCAGTTGATTTGCCTTCTGTTTTTAATTCAGCTATTGCAGACTCTACTCGTGTTGCAATATTGTCAATCGCACTGCTTTGGGCCTCAGGAGGTAATTGTGCTAATAACTGTGCTTGCTTTTTAGTCGACGCTTTATCAACGGGCACAAACAAAGGAGATTCGGTCACTTTGTCACTTTTTTCAACCAACCCTTTTGCTGTTTGAGATAATGTTGCATTAACAACTTGCGACTCTACTTCAGCCAAGATAGCTTGTGTACTTTCTGTTGTTTCGAGTGATTTTAGTGTTAAATTATCGTCAATTTTCAGTGCTACTAGATCAGATTTTGCAATTTTTGCTGCGTGCTCAAGCTCAGCATCAGGCTTTATAACCACACCTAGCTCTTCGATGTCATCTTCCGAGGGTATTAATAATTTTTGTTCTTCACTAGCTTTGAGCATTTCACCTTGCAAAAAATTCTTTAGCAAATCTGCGTCTTTTGCTATATCAGTAACTTCAAGCTTTGGCTTTGTACCAGCATCGCTATCTTCTTTTGAGACTAGCTGATTTAATAATTTGGCAATTGCACTGTCAAGTTCAGTCATCGCTTCACTTTTAACGCTCATAGGCGCTTCCGAATTTCCACCCGCTGCGTTAATCAAAGTAGCGAGTTCTTTTTGAGTCAAGTTGATTTCTAGAAACTCAGGATCAGATCCCGCATTTAGTATATTTACATCAACTGGTTTTTTGTCGCCCAGGGCATCATCTTCTGAATTTAACGAGGCAATTGTTTGTGCAAAAATAGCGTGTGTCGCTGACTTATCTTCTAGATATAAATCGATGGGAGTAATATCTGAGGGACCCGATAAATCTTTCACTTTATTGACGTAAGCCACCCAATCAAAATCATCAGTAATATTTTCAGCGGTTGGCTTTTGACCAGATACCGAGCTTTTACGAATCGCAGTGTCTTCAATACTTTTATCAATATTCTGTTGCTCATCGACCGTATCGCCGTTGCGTGGCTTTGTTTGACTTTGTTCATTCACCTTATCTATGCTGTCTTGCCTTGCTTCTTTCGCTTCACTCTTTTTAGACGACTCTGCTTGTTGCGCTAGGTTATCATCACGAGAATTTTCAGCCGTCAGGTGACTCGATTTTTCGTGTCTCGCAAGGGCTTCTTCAAAAGCGCTTTTGTGAGTACTATCATTTTGAGCGTTGCCGTCGAATGACGAACTACTTGTGTTGCGAGGAGCCAATGAAGACGGTTTTACATCTTCAAATGGTAGCTTATTAGCGGCAATACTTGTTTGAGTAGTGGCAAATTGTTGCATAAGACTGATTTCATCCTGACTATTTAATTCCAAATTATTTTAATTTAATCAACAATAACAACAGCTTGAGATTATTAAAATAAGTGCTTATAGGATGTTTTGCAAAGATTGTACCAACTAGCGCAGAACTCGCTCACGGCGTATATATTTTTGAATAGCAAGTTCGTCAAACAACTCTTGCTCTTTACGTGCTTCGACTGCGACTGCTTCTTTTGTCTTACTAGCAATCAACATTTCGATGGCTTTACGACGTTTTTGTTGCTCGAGCCATTGACGTTTGCGTTGATCCGCGACTAAAACCGCTTGGCTTACAAATTGGATTTGTTGTTCGCAGGCCCTATCGAGCTTTGCAACGAAGGATTGGTGCTGATGCAGTTTTTTGGCTTCAACGCCCAGTTGTCCTTTCTGCTGAATGAGTTTTAAGTACTCTAGGCGATATTGTTCAAGTCCGCTCAATTTCTGCTGATTGTCTTGCAAGTGCTTTGCCGCATATTGGAAATTTTGTGCCAGTTTTTGTTCTTTCTTGGTTTCAACATCAGAAACCATGCGTAATTGTTTTAGATTACTCATTGCGACTCTTCATTAATTCGACACATTATCTAGGTTGTTGGGCATTCTGCCCATGTGCTGACGCTGCATTTAAACCACCACTTAATGTGCCCATTGACTCAACACATTGTTCAAATGGAATAACCTGCACCATCGTTTGCTGTAAAAACGCATTAATTGCTGGTTCTGCAGCGATCGATAAATCAATTCTATTGTCTGTCCCTCGCGAATAAGCGCCAATGCTAATAAGGTCTTTATTCTGCTGATAGGTTGAATACACTTGCTTAATGTTGCGCGCTTGAAGAACATGCTCTTCATTAACAACTTGAGGCATTACACGACTAATCGATGCTTCAATATCAATAGCGGGGTAATGGCCCGATTCAGCCAAGCGACGCGACAACACAATATGACCATCTAATATTGCACGCGCTGAATCAGCGATGGGATCTTGTAAATCATCGCCCTCAGTCAATACAGTGTAAAATGCGGTAATAGAGCCTTGTTGTTCAGTGCCGTTTCCAGCTCTTTCAACTAACGCAGGTAATTTTGCAAAAACTGAAGGCGGATAGCCTTTCGTTGCTGGCGGTTCGCCTATTGCTAGTGCTATTTCGCGCTGTGCCATTGCATATCTTGTTAGGGAATCAACTAACAGCAACACATCTTTACCTTGATCTCTAAAGTACTCTGCGATGGTCACTGCAGCCTCGCATCCTTTTAGACGCATTAAAGGGGACGTATCAGCTGGGGCAGCTACTACGACAGCTTTTTCTCGATCCTCGGCCGTCAAAATATCTTGAATAAATTCTTTTACTTCACGTCCACGTTCGCCAATTAGGCCGACCACAACAACGTCCGCGGTTGTGCCTCTCGTCATCATGCCCATCAACACGCTTTTACCGACACCACTGCCAGCAAATAATCCCATGCGCTGACCTTTACCTACAGTTAGCACAGTATTGATAGCTCTGACCCCGACATCAAGGGGTTGATTGACAGGTCTTCTTGTCAACGGATTGATGGGAGGAGGTGTCAATGAGGCTTTTTGTTTGCATTTTAAAGGACCCTTACCATCAAGGGGCTCACCATTTGCGTCAATAACGCGACCCAATAATTCGTCTCCCACCGCGAGTCCGTTTTCGTGTGATAAAGGTTGAACACGCGAACCAGGAACAATACCTTTGACTGATTCAGCTGGCATTAAATAAGTGACATCGCCAGAAAATCCAACGACTTCAGCTTCAATTTGGCCGTGGCTTGTTTGTACTAAACAACGACCACCTATAGGTACTTGGCAACCGACTGCCTCTAAAGTCAAACCAACTCCCCTAATAAGCTTTCCTGAAGAAATAGCAGGTGCATTAGGTACCTGGTCCTGCAATTGCTTAATTTTATCCGCTATTGCGAGGGTCATGGTGTAATCCTTGAGCATTTAGAAATTGGGTAAATATGTCGGCGCTTCTGCGGCCAATTGACATATCAACCGCATTATTTTGCGTAGTCAGTTCACAGCCACCGCGCTCAATAGCTGGATTTTCGATAAGTCTCCAGTTGTTTTCAGCAATTACTTCATCACCAAAATGCCCTTTAACCATAGCAACGTCGATGGGATTCATTTGAAATTGATACTGACTTTCTTGTATTGGAAGCACTTTTATTCCTTCGCTGATAGCACTGAGAAGCACATCATTTTGCGTCGTTACTTCAACGTTAATAACTGCTTTCGCTAATTTAGTCGCTAGAATAACTAATTCTTTTTCGAGCTCTTGATTCACTTGGGCTAACGGATTAGCAGCTTGATCGATAATGGATTGCCAGCTCCTCGCTAATTCGTCCATTTGCTCTTGGCCCGCGAGCATTCCGTCCGCTAAACCTTGTTCTTTACCCTCGCTAATGCCCTGTTCCAAACCTTCTTGCTTACCTTGCTCCAAACCAATGTCATAGCCTTCTTGTTTACCCAATGCTAAACCTTCATCGTAAGCTGCTACTCGGATCGCCTCTATATCTGCGGCAGTCAGAGGTTTAATGTCTTCTTCAACCTCTGGTGGTTCATATTTCCACGTGCGCGTTTTATTAAGCGCATTTGTCGCATTATTTTGTATGTCTGCGTTAACTGTCGGTAAATCCCACGTTTTGGCATCATCGAAAGACTCGCTTGAGGTCACTTTAAGTGATTGTGCTTTTGGCTTACTACTAGAGATACTCATTATACGAATTCATCGCCGCCACCACCGCCTAATATGACTTCGCCGGCATCAGCCAAACGACGAGCAATAGACAGGATTTCTTTTTGTGCAGTTTCAACTTCACTCAAGCGCACCGGCCCCATGGCTTCAAGATCATCAAGTAACATTTCAGCGGCACGTTTAGACATATTACCGGTAATTTTATTACGCAATTCTTCGTCTGCACCTTTGATCGCTTTCATCAGACTTTCTTGCTGAGTTTCACGCAATATCGCTTGAATACCTCGATCGTCAACATCAATAAGATTATCGAATACGAACATGAGATCCTGAATTTGCTGACTCATTT
>JAWUVZ010000052.1:0-41884 GCA_034112105.1 Glaciecola sp.
CGATAGTCCAGCTATTTCAGCTGGTAGCATAATATTTTCGAGTGCAGTCAAGCTCTGCACCAACATAAAACTTTGAAAGATAAAACCTACTTTTTCACCACGCAGCCGCGCACGTTGCTCTTCATCCATCGAATGCAAAGGCTCACCATCTATCATAATGTGCCCACCAGACACTTCGTCTAATCCAGCTAACAGACCAAGAAGTGTTGACTTACCGGAGCCCGATGCCCCTATAATAGCAACTGATTCACCTGGTTTTACCGTAAAGCTGATGGGTTGAAGGATCTGTAACTCACCTTCGCTCGTATTAACCTTCTTTATTAAACTTTTCGTTTCGATCATTGCAGGAGCAGTTGTCATAGTGTTTTCTTTTTCTAAGTCCGTAAAAATTAGTTCAGCTAAGCTTACCAAAAATCGTTCTTTGAAGAACGAATGTTTAGCATTTGCTTCACGCCAGTGCAGTAATGCGACCAAAATTTTTCGCATTAGCCTACTTGTATGTCTTTTATTCCCTTTTTATAGCCATTCAGATCAGCAAAAAGTGCAAGAACATAAGCTACTGGTACTGGGCGATAGCTTAAGTGCAGCATACGGGTTAACACAACAGCAAGGCTGGGTTTATTTGTTACAAAATGCGTGGGTAAGTGAAAATAAGCCTATTACAGTTATCAATGGTGCAATAAGTGGTGATACTACCGACGGGGGATTATCTCGCCTACCTCGATTATTAGACCTGCACAAACCAACCCATTTGTTGATTGAACTTGGCGGCAACGATGCTCTGCAAGGACACAATCCAAAAAAAATAAAGGCTAACATTGAGCAAATGGTGCAGTTGGCTCAGAAAAATAATGTAGAGGTTATGTTGCAAGAGATGCAGATACCAACTAATTACGGAAAACGTTACACACAGATGTTTATGCAGGTATTTACCGATATAGCAGCTGAAAATAATATTCCACTAATTCCATTTTTCTTAGAAAATATTGCATTAAACAAAGACCTAATGCAAAACGATGGTATTCATCCAACAGCAGAAGCGCAACCTATGATTACTGAGTTGTTGAAACCGCAGTTGGAAGTTTATATTTTTGATTAAGTAGCAAACGGAGGCCTCATCTCTTCGCGCATGATATTGAAAAATAATAATTGAATAATATTGAGCAGCGCTAACTGAGACACCAGCTGATCTATGACTCTCTATCTGTTGTTTCCTGTACTCATATTTTTTCTGTAAATGAACACAAATAAGAAAACGAATATATAGGTAGTTTAGTCCCAGTCTACAATAGGTAATGAATGGCAAAATAAGTAGTGAAGGCTTAGTTAGTCGTTAACGACTTCACGCCAAGGGACTGCTCAGTCGCTTCCACGAAAAATACCAAACGTGACAACTGTTGAAGAGCTGTGGTCATATGCACAGTCCTCTTTGAATGCTCACTGCGTATTAATTACAAGTGTCTTTAATAATATTGACGATATCTGTGCCTTTAATCGGTGTACTGTCAAAAAGTTCGCCAGTCACCGTTGCCACACTAGAACTGCTATCAAGAGCTACTGCATCAAATGTTACGAAATGGCAAACAAGGTCATCGTATATATCCTCTTTGATATTTTCTATACTACAAAGACTACGTAAAGCTTTCTTTCCCACCATCTTCACACCTGCATCCGCAAAGCTGAGCGTTAAACTATCAATATCATACACACTCAATTTTCCTGAGCCAAAAATAGCGATAGGGACAGCGCCTTTAGAACAAAGATTAATGCTGTTGGGATCACTTCTAGGTTTGATATCAATATCTAGAAACTCTTGTTTTTCAACAACAAGCCGCGGTGACTCTGGAAACGTTTTTGCCACCTTTTGTTACACACCCATGAAGTACTTCTAGCTTGTCACCGCATCACAAACCCAATGAATTCTTTTTTATAAACGACAACTTTAACCATAGCCCTTAATCCTTATTAAAATTCACTTTAAATGCGTTTTAACTTCTTCCTGACTCGGGGGGCGCTCATATTCACAAGCGTTTCTCCCTCTGTTGTCAGGGCAATACAACCAATTCGCTGATGAACTCAATATTAATTTTTGCGTTTTACAACAAGGGCAGACAATTGTTGTCTTTAGTTTTTTACACGGTATGCATTCCGCTTTATTACAGTGATAAGTACATATGGCTGCTTCACACATTTGCTTGGAGTTTCCTTAATTCACTCGATGCAGAAACGTTATCTCTTTTATTAATACTAAAACTGATATGTATCAAGAATATCTTCACTTAATCCAATTTTTTTCATGAGCTGCGACCCACGTATTCATATTAAAGCTTCACTTACCAAATATAAGATTATTCTTTGCAATCACTTAGACCAAATGTTAAAAAAGTGGCAACGTATTATTATTTGTTAACTCTATACTTAGAAGAAGTCATGGCAAACCTGCTCAATACAATTAAAACTACAATTAACGAAAAGTGCGAACTACCATTTTCTGTATACACTTCCATTAAAGAACAAAGGCTGGTGAACGTTCCCATTGCCAAACCCTTGTTGATCGTCGTTCTTAAAGGCGTTAAGAAGCTAGGTAAAGATTGCGAATTAGTTTGTCATTCCGGCTCTTTCATCTTTTTAGCTGACAGTCCTGCGATCAATATGCGAAATATTCCTAAAGACGAAGAGTACTTCGCTTTGTTGATAGACTTTGATTATCAAGACTTTACTGGTTTTCAAATTGACGCGGTGAATAAAAAAAATTATTTTATTGGGAAAACAACACCAACATTGGAAAAATGTCTGCAGCAATTTATTGAGAGTACAGTCTGGGCACCAAAGCAAGTGTGGACTTTACGAAAAAGAGAAATCATCTCGTTATTATGTCACATGGGTCATCGAGAAATTTTATCCCTACTAGGAAGCATAAAAATAAGAGACCGGATCCACAAAATTTTTGTTGACCACGATTTTCATGAATTAACCATTAAACATATTTGCGAGCGGTTAGCGATGAGCGAATCAACTCTGCGCCGAAAGCTGCATAAAGAAGGCACCAGTGTTCAAGAGATAAAGGATCAAGCGAGACTCGGACTAGGTTTACATTTATTACAAACAACCCAGCATTCAATTGGGTTGGTTGCGGAAAAATGTGGCTACCAATCCCAATCAAGATTTACCGACCGTTTTAAAGGACGCTTTGGTCTAACCCCCACAGAACTTAGGAAAACTAAAATGGCGGATTAGGGCGAAAGTGTGATTGTTTTTGGACTAAATTGTCAACAAAGAAGTGAGTAGAATAAGGTTACTATTAATTACGACTGATAAGAATTACTATGCGCCTGACATTCAAAGTTATTTCTGTTTTATTACTTACCGTTTCAACATCTGTATTTGCAGCCTCTCTTACGTTATCTAGCAATGATATTGCGCAAGGAGAGTTTATGGCGAAAGCACAGGAATACAATGGCTTTGGCTGCTCAGGGGGTGATTTATCACCACACCTGAAATGGTCTAATGCGCCCACAGGTACAAAAAGTTTTGCTATTACAGCCTATGACTCTGACGCCCCCACTGGCAGTGGTTGGTGGCATTGGCAAATTGTGAACATACCAATGACGGCTACGGAACTACCAACTGGTGCGGGCAATACGACAACGAATGCAACACCCAAAGGTAGTATACAAATAAAAAATGATTACGGCAGCCGAGGCTTCGGTGGTGCTTGCCCACCAGTCGGACATGGCGCGCATCGCTACCGCTTTACAGTGCATGCACTTTCCGTCGCAAAACTTGAATTAGCAGAAGATGCTTCCGGCGCATTAACGGGTTATATGATAAATGCTAATACAATAGAAACGAGCACCATAGAATCGTTGTACGAACGAAACTAGCGTTACAAAAGCCGGAGATCCTTCATAGAGGGCTATCACGTAAAAACGTGATGCCCTCTGCAGAGTGGAATTAATCGTTAAACTGATTGTTTAATGGCGGCTGTCAGGTATCTTCAAGTTATATTGTTCTAGATCACCTCTAGGGTTCTTGCTCTTTTGTGTAAGAGCAAAAATTGAAAGATATTGCGCTACAGGTATTTTCCCAACAGTGAATTAGTCATAAAATATTTGGACTAATACATCAATTATACCATTCAAGCAAAACACATAATATCGATCTATCTCGCCATCACAGAAATGTTTTTTGGAGCCTATTTAGCGATTGCTCAAGATATAATCAAACGTAATGCCACGTCTATGTTAAAGACGCACAGCGCCTTGTCCTTTTTAAGGGCCGCAGGCAACCCCATCTGACGCGTTTAGTCTTTGTTCAATTCTAGTTTAATGATGCCATTTATAGTTGTAACGAGTTCAACCAACCTTTGGGTATCGGACAAATCATTTTTCAAATTCTGAAGAATCACCGTTAATGCGCCAAATAGTTCTCTCTTGTTTTGTTCAGCTAATTCCTCATCCCAGACAACTCTGCTGTCACTATGTGGGCTGAGTTGTTTGACCAATACCGGAAAAGATTGCCCTCTCAGGATATTTCTTAACTCCGACAGTCGAATTATTTGTTGATAGGTTTGATATAGGTTTGCAATTGAGACCCTGAGGTTTTTGGAAATTAAGAGGCGCATATTGCCAGTATCTTTCAATTCATCAATCGTACCAAAAATCACAGCAAATCTTCCGACTAAGGCGGACTGGCCGACTGCTTCAAATAATGCAGAGTGGTCTTCTTTCGTTAACTTAGCTTTGCTTAAAGGCTTAATTCCGGCTAATAATTTGTCAACGCTGACCCTCAATTGTTCAATATCATTTCGAAGGACTTTTTCACTTTCTCCAAAATCAACGATTAAGCGTTCTAAATATTCCTGCTCCAATTGTCGCTCATCACGTTGATTCTGCCATTCATTGACCTGCAAGCTCATTGAAATCCCAAAGATCAGAACCAACATTTCAATCGCTAAAACACCCCATTTTAATTCTTTGAAAGATTTCCTTAATCGAACAAGTAGCACATTAAGCTCCTAGGTTTCTTATTCACGAGTCTATTGTTAAATGTAGACCATAATAATAATAATAACTAACAGGTAAAACAAGTTACCAAAAGTTACATCATTAACCCACTCAATTAAAAAACTCGGCCCTAGAGCGAGTTAACAATAGTTACATCGGTTTGAAATTTTAATTCAATCTGACAAAACTTTATTTATTAGCTAATAATAAATAGAGCATTAATTCAATACAGCTAGTAATATTTTTCTGGTATCACGAGGTTCAATGACCGCATCAATTTCAAGCACGGTGGCTACTTCTAGTGCCCTGCCTTTTTGATATTGCTGAGCAAGTAGCTTATCAAATAATGCTTGGCGCATTACCGGGTCCGTTTGCTTTTCTAATTCTTTCTTAAAGCCTAGTTTTATTGCTCCTTCAAGCCCCATGGCTCCGAATTCACCCGTTGGCCAAGACACCATATAGCTGGGACTAGAAATACTTCCCGACAGCATAGCTTGAGCACCTAAGCCATAACATTTGCGGATCGCTACCGCTACAAAATCGACCGACAAATTAGCGCCTGTTGCAAATAATTCACTAAGGTAGCGAACAGCCCCATTCTTTTCATGCTCCGGTCCCACCATAAAACCAGGAGTGTCACAAAGCGATACAATAGGAATAGCGAATTGATCGCATAGCTTCATAAAGCGATTTAGCTTCTTCGCCGCATCGACATCAATTGCACCTCCAAGCATTTTGCAATTACTAGCAATAACACCAATAGGTTTGCCTTCAAGTCGAGCAAAGCCTTGAATAATCGCTGTACCGTACTGTTTTCCAATTTCTATAAAAGACTCTACATCTACAATGCCTGATATGATTTTATGCATGTCGTAAACAAAACGTCTATCATCAGGCAATATGCCATCGAGCGCATCATCTTCAGGCGCAGACCAATTAGTATTGAGGCCTTGAAAAAAGCTTAAGCAGATTTTGGCGATTTCAATAGCATGATTTTCATCTTGAGCAACGATATCAACAACACCATTTTTGGCTTGCATATCAATTGGACCGATATCAGTAGGACTGAACTTACCTAACCCGCCACCTTCAATCATAGCGGGTCCTGCCATACCAATAAACGAAGACGTGGTGGCAATCGTAATATCAGCCGCGCCAAATAGCGCAGCGTTGCCGGCAAAGCAGTAGCCATTGTTAACTGCTATGCGAGGCACTTTACCGATAAGACCAGCCCAGCGCCCAAATGTGGTGCATTGTAAGCCCGAATTAATAGTAGAAATATCGGTATCACCCGGACGACCACCACCGCCTTCGGTCAACATAATAATGGGGAGTCTCTTTTTCAGTGCAATCTCAATCATTCGATCAAGTTTAAGGTGATGGAAATAACCTTGAGTACCAGCTAAAACCGAATAATCATTAACAATTAGTACTGTGTCATGAGAAGTGAATCTTGCACCCAGTGTAATATGCTCATTATTGATAGGAGAAATACCAGTAATGACGCCATCAGCTGCAGTCTCCGTTTGTAGTTCCGCATAATCACGACGCTGTCGTTGAGCAGCAACAGCGAGTTGCCCATATTCTCGAAATAAATTGTCAGAGCATAACTTACTAATGTTCTCACGCGCTGTATTAAAGCCTTTAGCATGCCGCTTTGCCGCTTGAGTTGAACGAGCGCTGTCTTGTGTATTAGCTAATCTGCTTTCAAGCTCTGTTAAGGCCTGTTCAGTATTCTTTGTCATTATTATTTGCCATTTTGTTAATTACGTCGGGTAATAAGGAAAGCTAATGTCATAGTAAATTTTGCGATTAGACAAAACGGGTTACTGTTGAGTCGCAGCAATATATAAACAATTTGTAGTGTATGTTAACCCAAAACATTTATTTAACATCAATATCCACATCATAACTAAACACTTCTTCTAGCGGCTTATTAAACACTAGCGCTATTTTAAAAGCGACTTCAAGAGAAGGATTATATTTTCTCTTTTCTATCGCCATGATCGTTTGTCGAGTAACGCCCACTCGCTCAGCTAATGTTTGCTGTGTCATTTCATTTGCAAAAAAACGACATTCTCGCACTTTACTATTAATCTTATTTACAGAGCTCATGGTTACACAGAGTCCTTTCTATAAAGATAGATTTGATGACTAAAACGGACTATTTCGGCTAAAATAAAACTAAACAACAATAAGTGCATTGCAAACATAGGAATACTAGTGTGTTCTTCTGGCGAGAATTCAATGCCAAACACATGCGGCAGAATCAATTGACCAATAGTCATAATGACGCCAATACTTAGCACCCAATAACCTGAATTATTCGAGATTAACATAATTAAACTATCACGCTCATCCCCTTCAATCTCGATTTTATTGCGACTGCCGGCAGCGATTAAGGCCTGAAATATAATTTCAACAATAATGATAGAGAAGATTGCTGAACTTAAGTTGTCCAACGCGACTTCAATCATTTCATCGGGATTGAGTACACTCGAATCCATGCTGAACACAGAAATCGTGTAGTTTCCAAAAATCAAGAGTGTAGCCAAAAGGGACGCCCATGTACTCTTTTCTTTAAAAGACATATTCATTATTTTTCACCCATAAAGTTAACTAAGAATAACTTAATGTAATTAATAACAAACTTAATGTAAAGTATTTTTAACTTTTAGTTGATCATTGTATTTTTATAATCCACTTTTTATAGGCATAAAAAAGCCGCTAATGACGGTGTCAAAGGAAATGACAACACATCCGTTAGCGGCTTAATAATGATACTTCACGCAAATTAATAGATTCTACTACTTAAGTCTGAAAAGAAATTGAAACCCTAAATACCCTTCCCTAGTTTCAATCCAGATAGCGCTCATATCTAGTCTCACACATTTTTTACTTTATGGCCTGGTATATCCAACCGGCTTTTGTACATCGCGTTTCAAGTAGCGGTCGCGTAATTTAGTTTGACGAGAAGTCATTTCAATTTGCTCACCTTGAATAAACACTTGCTCAGCCGTTTCAGTAACTTCAAGCGGATCACCACTCCAAATAACAAGGTCTGCAACCTTACCAGGTTCTAAGCTTCCTATTTGGTCGTCCATACCAAACATTTTGGCAACGTTAACGGTTAATGACGCGATACCAGCAGAATGTGGCAAACCATTAGCAACAGCATTACCCGCATGTTGGGTTGCGAGCCGAATATTATGAGTATCCATTCCAATCACCACGGTAACACCCGCTTTGTGCAATCTTGCTGCATTTTCCAAAGTTGCGCCGATTTGATCAAAAGCACCAGGCAAATTAGATTCAGGATCGAGTATGACCGGTATATTGTGCTTAGCTAACTCATCAGCAACACGCCATGCTTCAACACCACTAGCTAAAATAATGTTTAAGCCTGCATAACGTTTTTTAAGTCCAATAACCTGCATGATATCAGCTGCTCTGTCCGCATTAATCACTAGCGGCATTTTACCATCGAGCACAGGGATTAGTGCTTTGGCGTCTGCCATTGTGGTCAGACCTAGCCAATCTTGACTTGGATCCATCGTATAAGACTTGGCAAATTTCGCTTCATCAAATGACTGATTAATAGCAACCCATAATGCAGCTCTGCTGCCACCGTTATCATCTGCACCAGAATTACCAACATTCAGCTTCATGAAGGCTTGCGCTCTCATAACCGGTTGATAGGTTGTTGCTAGCGTAATAAAAGCACCTTGGCCTAAAAATAGTTGTTCAGTACTACCTAATCCAGTTGCAGCCGATGTAAAACCTTCAATTCTGGTGATTGGTATCAGTGTTGAATCATTATTTAGCGCATATTGCACATCAAGCGCAGCTCCAACCGATGAGATTGGGTGAGATTCGACTCGTGCATCAACCGTTCCTGCAGATGAACTAACCTCAACCAGACCTAATGAGGTAGCAGCGCCAATAAAGCCAGGGGTGACTACTTTGCCCTTAGCATTTATTTCACGGTATCCACTGGGGACATCTGTGCCTTCAATAACTTGTTGAATACGACCGTCTTTAATTAAAACAGTCCCTTCATCAATAACACCAGCTGGAGATACAGTATGGATTTTTGCACCGACAATAGCGATATTTTCAGCCAGTACTGAAGTACTTAAACTCAGTATTATGGCGATGTTTGAGGCTAAAGCAACTTTCTTAAATAAACTCATTTTGCATCTCCTTCAGCAATTTGTCCTAGCTCGAAATCACTCACCGGCCATGATTCAGGCTTACTTCGGTCATACACCATTGCACCATCAATAAATACTTTATCCGCTTGAGCATACGTAGAAAAAGGATCGGCACTCCACAAAACGATATCTGCATTTTTACCCGCCTCTAGTGATCCCGTTTTATCAAAAATGCCAAGTGACTTAGCAGGATTAGCAGATAACCATTGCCAAGCATCAGCCTGACTAATGTCGATACCAGCGCGTTTGCCGTCAGCCCAGGCCTTGGCAGCTTCCTGATTCAGACGCTGAATACCCAGATCGCTGTCGGAGTGAACTATGGCACAAGCGTTTGCGGCATGTACCATGGGAATATTTTCCTTAATGCCATCATATGCTTCCATTTTGAAGCCCCACCAATCAGCCCACATTGCAGAACAAACGTTATTTTCAGCTAACTTGTCGGCAATTTTATAAGCCTCTACCGCATGATGAAAGGTACCAATCTTGTAATTAAATTCCTTCATGACATCCATCATAGTGCCCATGTCATCCGCTCTGTAGCAATGCATATGAACAATAATGTCACCATCTAGCACACCAGCAAGTGTATCTAAATTCAGATCCCGTGTTGGTCGTTTAGGGGAACCGCCCGCTTCAAGTTCAGTTGCATAGTCGGCCCATTTGGTTCGATATTCATCTGCTTGAGCCCAAGCTTGGCGATAGCCAGCAACATTACCCATGCGAGTCATTGGACCGCCTTTAGCGCCATAAACACGCTTAGGATTTTCGCCACAAGCCATCTTTATACCATAAGGCGCTTCTGGAAATTTCATGTCTTGTATCGTTCTATTAGGCAAATTTTTCACAGTCACACTGCGACCACCGAATAAATTAGCTGAACCAGGAAGGATCTGAAGTGACGTAACGCCACCTGCAAGCGCACGCTGAAAACCCGGATCCTGGGGCCATATTGAATGCTCAGCCCACACTTCAGCGGTTACCGGTGAGGTCATTTCATTGCCATCGGAATGTGAACGAGTTGATGGTGAAGGATAAACACCTAGGTGACTGTGATTGTCAATAATGCCTGGAGTCACCCACTTTCCTTTGCCATCAATTTCGATTGCCTCGGATGGCGCGTTGACACTTTTACCTACTCCCATAATAACGCCATCTTTGAGTAAAATTTCACCAGCTTCAATTTTACCACCGATGCCGTCAAGAATGGTTACGTTGGTAATAACTATCGGCTTACTATCAATTTTTTGGTAAGTACTTGGGAATGGGTTTTTATCAATACCCGTTACACTTTTTTGTTTTTCTTCTTGTTTGTCGTTGCTACAGCCGGTAACGAGAGCAACTGAAACGGCTAATGCAAGCCCGAGATTTAAGTTTGTATTAAGCATACCTTTCCTTGTTGTTAAACAACGTCATTTTTTTTATATAAAGATTAACTGCATTCAAGGGTCTAAACATCCGTACAATAGGTTTGCTAAAATCATTTTTCTATAACGTTAGCAAAATACGATAGAAACTGTAATTGAGATTGGTTAATTAGTCATTCTCTTTGCGTTTTTACAACGAGTCGATTATCAACAACTCAACATAGTTGATACTCGAATTAACCCGTAGCGTAGCAGATTTTAGGATATCTATTTATTTATGAAGCCAACATTCGTACGATGTCATCCGCATTTTTAAGCTTTCTTAGCTCAACAAACATTGTTTCAGCTTCAGGGTATTGTCTTTTTAGATAATTGAACCACTGCTTTATTCTGTTGGGGTAATAACGCCCTTTATCAGAATATATTTCATAACCCGAGTATGAAACAAGTAGCTCTTTTGTTTGCTCCCAAGACATCGGGGCATGATTATTTTTGATTGTTTGTGCTAAATTAGGCATTGCCAGAGCGCCGCGTCCAAGCATTAAATTTTGGCAACCGCTTCGCTCTTGGCAGAGCTTGGCATCATCAGCAGTCCATATTTCACCATTGGCAATAATCGGAATGTCAGTGACTTCTTTGATTTTTGCAATCCATTCCCAATAAGCCGGCGGTTTGTAGCCATCTGACTTGGTTCTTGCATGAACGGTTAATAGATCCGCGCCAGCTTGAGTGATTGCATCGGCGTTTTCGAGTGCGAGTGATGTGTCGTCAAATCCGAGCCGTATTTTTGCGCTCACAGGCTGTTCTTTGGGCACTGCATCACGCACTGCTTTGATAATTTTGTAAAGCGTTTCGGGCTCTTTTAGTAGCACTGCTCCACCCTTGCTTTTATTAACCGTTTTGGCGGGACATCCAAAGTTTAAATCAATACCAGGGGAACCTAATTCAACCGCTCGTACCGCGTTTTCGGCTAACCATTGTGGATGTTGCCCAAGCAATTGAACTCTAACCGGCACACCCGATGATGTGACAGCACCATTTAGCAGTTCAGGGCATAAACGATAGAATGTTTTTTCTGGAAGCAGTTGCTCTACAACTCGAATAAATTCAGTGATGCACAAGTCAAAGCCACCAACTCTGGTTAGCATATCTCTCATCAGGTGATCGACAACACCTTCCATTGGAGCTAATACAATTTTCATAGGGACAAGTATGCCTCAATTGATAGTTTTTAATGTGATTAGTCTGAATTATTTATCGACATTATTCGCGGTACAATAGATAAAAAAAAACCACCCGATTGGGTGGTTTCTTTAATTGGCGTCCCCTAGGGGATTCGAACCCCTGTTACCGCCGTGAAAGGGCGGTGTCCTAGGCCTCTAGACGAAGGGGACAAAAAACTTTTCATCAAAGCAAGCTTTGATAGTTTTTTGTTAGCGTAACCGAACACAAAGCGCACGATGTTACTCTAACCTAGACCAAGCCACGACAGCTTGGATTTGCTACTGCTACTGTTACTGCCCAAATTTACAAATGGGAAAATGGCGTCCCCTAGGGGATTCGAACCCCTGTTACCGCCGTGAAAGGGCGGTGTCCTAGGCCTCTAGACGAAGGGGACAAAAAACTTTTTATCAAAGCAAGCTATGACAGTTTTTTGTTAGAATAACCGGACATTAACATGAACGACGTTATCCTAACCTAGACCAAGCCGCGACAGCTTGGATTTGTTTCTATCCTTTGTTGGAAGCATCAACTACCTTACGGTCACCTAATACTTACTAACGCAGACCAAATTTTGACATTTGGGTTTTACTAACCTGACACGCTACAATGAAAGTTGGTGGAGCTAGGCGGGATCGAACCGCCGACCTCTTGCATGCCATGCAAGCGCTCTCCCAGCTGAGCTATAGCCCCGTGTCCAAATGGACCTGCGAGCTATGTATTGTGCTACAGTTCCTTGACAGCGGGGCGCATTTTAGGCATCTGACTTAATTATGTCAACGATTTTTTTAAGAATTTTCTCTATTTGTTATGTAAATGAGCGCCTTGTCTATTCTTTGCGCAATTTCGTCTTTATTCATCAGGTTTAAGGTCACATCTAAAGCCGGAGAATTGCCTGAACCTGTCGCTGCAACACGCAATGGCATACCAATTTTGCCCATACCCACCTTTAATTTCTCGGCAGTTGCGTTAATGGCAGCTTGTATATTCTCAGGCGACCAATCTACAACAGCAAGCAGCGCTTCTCGTACTTCTTGCAATGGCTCTTTAGCAACCACGCGCAAATGCTTTTTAGCGGCCTTTTCATCAAACGCGTCGAAATCAGCATAAAAATAGGCACTTATAGTAGCCAATTCTTTTAACGTTGTTACACGCTCGGCTTGAATTGCAATAACGCTTTCCAAGCTCGGTCCGTTGCTGCAATCTGTACCTTGCTGGTCAAAGTGCCACTTTGCATATTGAGCTACTTCTGCCAAAGGCAGTGTCTTGATGTAATGTTCATTTAACCAATTTAGCTTTTCTGTATTAAATGCACTCGCCGACTTACTTATAGAATCAAGGCTGAAGTGTTCAATCATTTCTTCAACACTGAATATTTCTTGATCACCATGAGACCAACCTAAACGCACAAGATAGTTTAAAACCGCTTTAGGTAGATAACCATCGTCTCTATATTGCATAACGCTAACCGCGCCATGGCGTTTAGATAACTTTTTGCCATCATCACCTAGAATCATCGACACATGTGCATATTGAGGGATCGGCGCTGCTAAGGCATTGAGAATATTAATTTGACGCGGCGTGTTGTTAATGTGGTCCTCACCTCTGACAACATGAGTAATACCCATATCCCAGTCATCAACAACGACACAGAAGTTATAGGTCGGTGCACCGTCGGTTCGCTTAATAATCAAATCATCTAGTTCTTTGTTAGCTATACGAATTTCGCCACGAATGTGGTCATTAATAACCACGTCACCTTCTAATGGGTTTTTGAATCGGACAACAAAGGGTTGACCTTCGGGATGATCCGTCCTGTTTCGCCAAGTACCAGGATAACGCGGCTTTTCTCCGTTCTTTTCTTGTTCGTCACGAATTGCGTCAAGTTCTGCAACTGACATGAAGCACTTATAAGCCAACCCTTTTTCTAGCAACTCTTCAATAATTTGGTTGTAACGGTCAAAGCGCTCGGTTTGATAGTAAGGCCCTTTGTCATGATGTAAGCCCAACCAATCCATACCATCTAAAATGGCTTGTTTTGCTTCATCGGTAGAACGCTCAAGATCTGTATCCTCTATTCTTAATACAAATTCGCCACCTTGACTCTTAGCGTACAACCAAGAATAAAGAGCAGTGCGAGCGCCACCAACATGTAAATAGCCGGTAGGACTTGGAGCAAAACGAGTTACCACTGTCATTATATTATTATTCCTAAAAATTAATTGGGCATAGTTTACAGTTTAATGCCGCCAGTAAATAGCAATGCATAACAAAATAACTAATAGTTTGACCATTTTTTAGACGAACAGGATTTTTTTTGTAAAATGCTGTTGACAGATTCAGTCGCAACCCTATAATACGCCTCCACTTACCGAGGAACACTTCGTTAAGTATGTTAGATAAGATGGACGCTTAGCTCAGTTGGGAGAGCATCGCCCTTACAAGGCGAGGGTCACTGGTTCAAGCCCAGTAGCGACCACCATCTTTTTTATGCACAACCAATACGACAACCCATGGTTCAATTACTATCGTAACGAGCCAGCAGTAGCGACCACCATCTTTTTTTTTCAACACCACTTTGCTTTATTCAACACTGTTTCTCTTATATAAAACAGCTGATTTGGCCATATTGCTTTAAATAAGGCATATTAAAAAAATTCAATTCAAGTATATTAGAGATATAACGATAATAAATTCAGTACTAAGAATTAGTGGTAGAGACGAATGCACTTGGACGTCATCGCAAAGATACGCATCCTCATTATTGATAATGTGGTCAGCGCGAAAGAACACTTTACATCTCCTTTAGAGCAAATTGGTTTTCGAGACATTCAATATGTCGAGTCAACTAGTCGTGCCTTGCTCGCTGTTGAAAAGCTGCCATTTGACTTAATTATTTGTGCTTACAGTATTCAGACTGAGCATGATGGTTTATATTTTTACGAACAGTTATTGCAATTAAAGACATTGAATAGCAAAACAGGGTTTATTTTTACAAGCTCCATTACTAGCTTTGACATTATTCAAAGCATTGTCGATTTACCCCCTGATGACTTTGTTGTGAAACCCGTTAATTTAGAAAAGCTTGCTCAACGTATTAACCGCGTGCTCAAAAGAAAGCAGCGAATGAGTACTGTCTGCGAATTTATGGGGCAACAAAAATATAACTCGGCCCTTACTGAAGTTGACAAAGTTCTCTCATCCCAAAATAATCGAGAGTTGTTCCCTATCGCGCTTAAAACCAAAGGTGACCTGTTATTACTCAGCCAACGATATGCTGATGCAGGTGTATTTTTTACATCAATGTTAAAAGTACAAGCCCTTAGCTGGGCTGAAATTGGATTTATTAAGTGCCTCATCGCTCTTGATAAAGATGACGAAGCAGAAAAGAAGATTGTTGTCCTTGCTTGTAAAAGAGAAACTAAAACAATTGCCTATGAACTTTTAGCGATCTTACATGTTAAGCACAATAAGTTTAATGAAGCGCTTGAAAGTGCATTGATGGCCCTAGAGATTTCGCCTAAAACCTTTAAGCGTCAGAACACAACACGTTTATTGGCTAAATTATCACATGATCACGAAACCGAATTTGATATCACTAAACGCATGCTAGTTTGTGCGAAAAATTCGGTAAAAGACTCACCGCAATTGTACAAAAATGCGGTTCGTGCAGGTATCGACTTTGCTATGAGTGCTGAACCACAACAATTGCAAGATATCATGAATGCGACAAAACAGTTTTTAACGCAGTTGAAAAAACAATATGCGATAGAAGAACATGCCGAAGAAGTAAAAGTGATGCAAGCACGCATCTTATATTTACAGAACGAAAATGAAAAAGCGCTTAATATTGTGGAGCAGTTTAACAGAGACAATTCGCTAATGTCAGATGAAGCATTAGTTGATAAGGCAAAAGCCTTGCATGAAATTGGATTAAAAGACGATGCAATTGCACTTTATAATGTGTTAGAGAAACGCGCTCAACAACACATCAGCCAAATTGATGATCCTCTTTCCAATACCTCGCTATTCTCAAAACTAGTGAGTAAAGAAAAGAAAGAAAAAGAAAGTATTCAACTCAGTCCAAAAGAATTAAACAAAGAAGGAATACAGGCCTTTAATACCGGGAATTTCGGCAAAGCATTTGAAATATTTTCGCAAGCCTCAGCTTTAATGCCAAAGAACGCCGCTATTGCGCTTAATCTGTTGCATGTCATTTCCAAACTGCAAATGAGCACCGCTATTTCAGAGCTCGGTTTACATGTTAACCACTGCGTAAATTTACTAGAACAGAAAAAACTCAATTTTGAACAATCTCAAAAATATAAGAAACTGCGGAATCTGTTAAACGTTTAATCAATATTTCGCGTACTATCTTGGTATTAGAGTATTTCTTCATTATCATAGGCAGTACAAGCAAAACATGCGCCCATCACGCTTCAACGATCCAGAGGACGCTCCAGTAAACTGGCGTGTACTCATCAAATTATGGCCTTATCTTACCGAATTTAAAACCAGAGTGTGGCTCGCGATCGGTTGCTTAATTGCAGCTAAAGTAGCCAGTGTCGCACTCCCCTTTATATTAAAAGACACGGTAGACAATCTAAATTTAAACACCACCAAAGAAGTCATAATGGCCGCCACTTTAGGGCTTATTATCGCTTACGGTATTTTACGACTCGCTAACGTTTTATTTGGTGAAATAAGAGATACTTTATTTGGTCGTGTAACTGAGCGCGCGATGCGGCGCCTAGGTTTGACCGTATTTAATCATCTGCATAAATTAGATCTCGACTTTCACCTTTCTCGTCAAACTGGTGGCTTGTCTCGTGACATAGAGCGTGGCACGTCTGGTGTGAGCTTTTTAATGCGTTTTCTAATTTTCAATATTGGCCCTACTCTGCTTGAAATTGGCATGGTAGTCGGACTCTTGTTTTACAACTACGGTGCCAGCTTTGCTGGCGTGATATTTGTTTCTGTCGTGCTTTACGTGTTCTTTTCGATGAAGGCCACCGATTGGCGCACAAAGTATGTTAAACAAGTAAATCAAGCTGATAACAATAGTACAACCCGCGCCATTGATAGCTTGCTTAACTTCGAGCAAGTAAAATACAGTAATTCCGAAAAATTTGAAGCCAATCGTTATGATATTGGCCTCGAACAATGGGAAACGGCTAGGCGCAAGAATCGCTTATCTTTGTTTGCATTAAATGGGGGCCAAGCGTTTATTATTGCAGGTGCGATGACCTCAATGATGGCTTTAGCTGCTATTAATGTGGCAAATGGCAATATGACTATTGGTGACTTTGTACTAGTCAATGCATTTACCATGCAAATATTTATGCCCTTAAATTTTTTAGGCTTTGTTTATCGCGAAATTAGAGGCTCATTAACTAATATAGAAAACCTTTTTAGCTTGTTAGAAAGAGAACCCGCTATTGTTGATCAACCTAATGCAAAAGAACTGCTTGTTAGCAATGGAGAAATCACTTTTGAGAACGTTAGTTTCTCCTACCATAAAGACCGTCAAATTCTCGATAATGTTACCTTTGTTGTTAAAGCTGGGAGCAAAGTTGCGGTGGTTGGTAAAAGTGGAGCGGGTAAATCAACCCTAGTGAAACTGTTATTTCGTTTTTACGATCCTACAATGGGAAGTATCAAAATTGACGGCCAAAACATTGCGAAATGTACCCAGTATTCAGTTAGACAGAAAATTGGTATTGTTCCACAAGATACTGTTTTATTTAATGACACATTGTATGAAAATATTCGCTATGGACGCCCTGATGCAACGGAAGAAGACATTGAAGAGGCGATAAAACTGGCGCACTTAGACGCATTTATAGGGCGTCTTCCTGATAAAGGAGGCACCCAAGTTGGCGAGCGCGGATTAAAGCTCAGTGGTGGTGAAAAACAGCGTGTATCGATTGCTCGAACAATATTAAAACGCCCTCCTATCATGGTATTCGATGAAGCAACATCATCACTAGACTCTCAGTCGGAGCAGGCAATTCTTACGGCTTTGCGAGAAATCGCTAAAGGTCATACAAGCTTTATGATCGCACATCGTCTTTCAACTATTGTTGACGCTGACATGATTCTTGTGATGGATCAAGGACAGATTGTCGAACAAGGCTCGCATACCGAACTGCTTAAGCTTAATGGGCTATATACTACGCTATGGCAAGCGCAGCAGAAGAATGATGACGATGCTTAATATGACAGCATTCGCGCACTGTGTATTAACGCAGACCGCTTTGCACCCTTGGTTTCAATAATGAATATAAATATGAAACGCTTTTTATGAATATCGATTTCGGCAGTCAGCCGCAAGACGAATTATTAACCCTAGTTAATACCGTAATGCCCTTTGGTAAATATGCGGGCACCAAGCTACTTAACTTACCTGAGCCATATTTAGTCTGGTTTTATAAACAAGGTTTCCCCACTGGCCAACTAGGTGAAAAATTAGCCTCTATGTATGAAATAAAACTCAATGGGTTGGAGCCGCTGCTCCAGCCATTGCTTTACGAAAATAGAAACGCTACCCGAACTGCCTTTTCAAACTCTCAAGACATAGAAGCGCTTAAAAAGCGTGATAAAAACAGATATTAAAATGAGTTTATTTAATTCTCAACGACGCACGAAATTAAAACGCAAATCCCAATATGAAAAAGTGCCGATAAAAGATGTCGGTATTGACCATCAAATTCTTCGTTTACACCAAGCAATGGCAGAGAAATGCTTGGCACGTCCTGATTTGTTCATTGATATCCAAGCTCGAATAGAAATGCGCTATAGCGCAAAGCAAATTAGGTATGGCGCCTATTTAACTTGGCTCTCCATTCTTGAATTAAAAGATACACCTGAACAATTTAAAGCCGCTCTTTTCGAGAAGTCGGTCAAAATGCGCAATATGCGCCGGGCAACTGTGTTCACTCAGGTGTTGACCGAAGAAGAGCGAGTTGTAGTGATCAATAGCTTGTAATAGTTCGAGAACAAGAACATCACCATGTAAGCCTAAAAGCCATGGAATTAACTTTACCTTAGCGATTTAATCAGACTAGATTTGAATGTCTATGACGTTAGGGCTCGTTGCCGAGCCCTAACAATTTATTATGTTTTCGCACTCTTCAAATGATCAGCAACTAAAAATGCCATTTCTAACACTTGATCTGCATTTAAACGGGGGTCACATTGGGTTTGGTATGCCTCAGCTAAATCTGCGTCACTAATTTTATAAGCACCACCGGTGCATTCAGTTACATGTTGACCGGTCATTTCTAAGTGAATACCGCCGGCATGGGTTCCTTCGGCTTTGTGCGCATCAAAAAACTGTCTAATTTCCGTCAAAATAGCATCAAAATTACGCGTTTTATAGCCACTTGAAGATGTGATGGTATTCCCATGCATTGGATCTGAGCTCCAAACCACATTGCGTCCCTCAGCTTTAACGCGGCGCAGTAATCGAGGTAAATTTTCACCTAGGTTGTTTGCTCCCATACGCGTAATTAGGGTTAATCTTCCCGGTGTATTATTTGGATTTAACACATCAATCAAACGGATCAATTCATCTTCTTGCATGCTCGGGCCAATTTTCACACCGATAGGATTGTTAATCCCACTGAAAAATTCAACATGTGCGTGATCTAACTGACGCGTCCGCTCGCCAATCCACAGCATATGCGCAGAACAGTTGTAAGGCTTGCCAGTTAGCGTATCGATACGCGTTAGTGCTTGCTCATAATTCAATAACAAGGCTTCATGTGAGGTATACAAGGATGTTTCATGTAATGAACTGTTGTTCTGTGAATTTATGCCAATCACATCCATAAACGCCAGTGTGTCTTGAATACGATCAGAGATATCTTGATAACGTTCTTTTAATGGATTATTTTCCAAAAATGCCATGTTCCAACGATTAACTTGATGTAAGTCCGCCAACCCACCTTGTGCAAACGCTCGCAATAAATTTAGTGTCGCAGCGCTCTTGTTGTAAGCCTCGACTAGACGATTAGGGTCAGGTTGACGAGATGCCTCGGTAAAGTCAAATCCGTTTACAATGTCACCCCTATAGGTAGGTAACGATATACCGTTAACAGTTTCAAAGTCAGATGAACGAGGTTTCGCATATTGCCCTGCCATACGAGCTACTTTTGTAACCGGACAACGACCCGCAAACGTCAGCACTATCGCCATTTGTAGGATAACTTTAAATGTATCTCTAATTTTAGGCGCATTAAATTCGTCGAATGATTCTGCGCAATCACCACCTTGCAGTAAAAACCCTTTACCTACACATACATCGCCAAGTTGCTTATAAAGTTGACGCGTCTCCTCAGCAAATACTAATGGCGGATAACCCGCGAGTTTAGCCTCAACGTCTTTAAGTGCATGTAGGTCTTGATATGTGGGTTGTTGAAGTATCGGCTTTGATCTCCAACTATCGGGTTTCCATTGACTCACGGTGTTTCCTTTTGCTCTGTTATGTATTGTAATTTCGTGTTTATGACTATTATATTTTATGTTTGTTAATGTATTTTAATCGTTGTTTTTTTGCTCTAATTACGTACTTACCAAAAATTGGTCAGCTCAAGCAGAACAGCGCCTATAGCATAGCATAAGCGGCTTTAAAGTGAGCTTCTAATGAAGAGTTTTTCTGAGTTATGCTGGTTTATTATTTCAGTAAACGGATAATTGTAGAGTTCACTTATATTCTCGGCAGTCATAACTGACTTTACATCACCAATACAAAAGTCCGTTTGATTTTTGATCATCAATACATGATCACAATAACGCAGAGACAGATTCACATCGTGAATACTGAGCACAACTAAATTTCCCTTTCGGGACAGTCCTCTGAGCATAGCTAATGTTTGTTCTTGAAATACAACGTCAAGACTTTGAATAGGCTCATCTAAAAGAATCAGGGCCTCTCCATTTTTAATATAATGCCAAATTTGCATTAGGCATCTTGCAATGTGTACACGTTGCTGTTCACCACCGCTAAGATTATTTAATTTATGTTTTAACAATGGCGTAATTGATAATGCTTTCTCAACGTCATGCGGAATATCGGTATGGCCGGCATAAAAGGTTAAAATTTCCGATACGTTGAGAGAAAATGACAGCACATAATGCTGCTGTAAATAAGCCAACTTCGTGGCCAACTCTGAAATTGGAAATTCACTTATATGTTTATCATTTAATGTAACCGCACCACTATCCGGCTTTACTAGCCCCGCTATAATGTCAAATAGTGAACTTTTTCCCGCCCCATTTTGACCAAGCACGTGCCAACACTCGCCAGCACGCATACTGACATTTATATTTTTCAGGCGATGTTCAAGAGCGACTTGAGAAACGGATAGCATAAATGAAGTTGTACCTTAAAATAGAAACGGCTTTACGTGAATGTCACAAAGCCGTTAGTGTCTCTATTTGAAAGCGGTAAAGCAAGCCAATATGAGTCTTCTACGGTGCTATTTTTGGCTGTGCCACTGGGGCATCGGGATAGTCCTTGAGTACTTTATCAACGTATTCTTGGCGTTTTTGTTCGGCTTGATCGCCAAACAGAATTTGGCATGCCTCAATAATTCCTGGTGTATTTATAATTTCAGTCCTTCTTAACACCATTTCAATCTTGGAGCGACGACGTAAAAAGTCTTCGAGGTTGGTGATCATTTCTCTTCTTGCTGCATAGTGCACTTCCGCTCGCAAGTATTCGGCATTGCGCATCAATTGCTCGGCTTGCGCAGGGTCACGTTGAATTTCATCTAGAATTTGTAACGCATAAATATCATACCTACGCCACAATCTAACGGTGAGCTTTTCTGAACTATAACTTGGCGTCATATCGTCTAATCCGATAAGTCCCGCTCGATATTCAAATTCTTTTTTAATTTCATTTGAAGACTCTCCATACCAAATAGCCTCCTTATTTGGCAATGAAATACCTAAATCTTCAACAAGATCAGCAATTTCTTCTCCAACGTTGATGCAGTCGGTTAGTTTGCCGCCAAAAACACTCAAATATTTGTCTTCTTTGTTTACATCCACTGCATGCTTGCGAGATAGCTGAACCCAATCAGCTTTACCACCAGAACCCTTAACAGCTAATGGGCGAACACCACAGCGTTCAGAGATAATGTCATCTCTGGTCAATGGGCTTGGTAAATCTAATAGTGCGTTTACGTTGTCAAGAATAAAGTCTCGGTCTTGTTCTGTGACAGATGTCATTGGGTTTTCGACTTGATTGTCAGTCGTGCCAATACAGGTTTTCTGACCCATGGGAATGACGAAGAACAAACGTCCGTCGGATGCAAAAAATGCCAATACCTTATCTACCTTTGTGAGCTTATTGACAATCAAATGCACCCCCTTGGAAAATAAATGGCTATGCTCAGTTACTTGCTTGGTGTCGACGTTGTACTTGTCTACCATTGGGCCACAGGCGTTAACAATTGATTTAGATTGGATAGTGAATGTTTTGCCTGACTGCTCATCAACCGCTTTTGTATGCCAAATACCGTCTATTTTTTCGCTACCATGTGCTCCAACATAATTGGTAACAACAGCCCCATTGTCCATTGCATTACGCACAAAGTTAAAAACAAATCGAGCATCATTATCATGCAAAAATGCATCCGAATATTCAAACCCACCTTGCGCATTTGATATATTGATTGCAGGTTCAGCCTCTTTTATTTTTTTTGAGGACAAAAAGGTAGGCATTTGAGTAAAAAACCGCCCCATTAACCAATACAAACACGTGCCGACAAAGACAAACCAAGCAGGAAAACGAAAGCCTTTTTGTAATGTGGTTAAGAACCGAATTTCTTGCACTGTTGAAGGATAGCTTCGCATTAAATGGTTGCGACTTTTACACAATTTATTAACCAGAAAATATTCATGGTTTTCTAGGTACTTAATGCCGCCCCAAGCAAGATTAGAGGAATTAGAAGAGGTATGGCAAGCAAAGTCGCCTTTGTCAATCATAGCGACACTTGCGCCCTTCCTTGATAAAGAAGCAGCTGACACTGCACCGTTTATACCCGCGCCCAAAACAAGCACGTCGAATACCTCAGCAGATAGCTTCGTTATATTCGTTTCTCTCAAAATCATAAATCTATACCCTTCACTCTAAACCCTCAACGATTACAAGTTCACTTACGCTACATAGTAAACCATATACTCAAATATGATATATATGATTTATTATTCTTTCAAGGCTTGATAAGATTAAAGCGAACCCCGTGTATTGTGATATTGATTGTATAACATAATTAGTTTTAACTACTGTTAGGGTTGCTCCTGTGAACATCGGGTATTAGTAACGCAATCAAATTGCGGGGGCGCTAGAAACTGCGTAATCTAAAAAGCTGAGCTCGCATAATATCATACAATAAAGGCGGAAAAACATGTCAACAGCATCCGGAATTCTTTCAATAGACCAAGGGACAACTTCTACTAGGGCTATCGTGTTTGCATTGGATGGCACTAAAATAGCTAAAGCACAAAAAGAATTCACACAGTTTTATCCCAATAACGGTTGGGTTGAACATGATCCTGAAGAGATATGGAAAACCACTGTTGAGACATGCAAAACTGTATTACATGAAGCACATCAAAAGGGCGTTGCTGTTGCTGGTATTGGTATTACCAACCAGCGCGAAACCACCGTGATATGGAACAGGGAAACGGGCAAACCAATATATAATGCGATTGTTTGGCAAGACCGTCGCACCGCTAATTTTTGTAATAGTATAAAAAAGCATGAAGATACCATCGCTGCCAAAACAGGATTATTGCTAGACCCCTATTTTTCCGCTTCAAAAGTAAAATGGTTATTAGACGAAGTAGAAGGTGCAAGACAACTTGCAAATGAGGGAAAGCTTGCTTTTGGTACTATTGATTCCTTTTTAATTTGGCGCTTAACCGGTGGTACTAATCATGTAACGGATACGACCAATGCATCGCGCACTAATCTGTTCAATATTCATAGCTTGTGCTGGGATGATGAATTACTCAATTTGTTTGATGTACCCCGATCTGTTTTACCTAAAGTATTAGAATGTTCAGATGACTTTGGCCACACTGAAGCGAGCTTATTTGGTCGCTCATTGCCGATTGCGGGTGTTGCGGGTGATCAGCAAGCTGCATTATTCGGCCAATGTTGTTTTACACAAGGCGATTTAAAATCGACTTATGGTACAGGTTGTTTTGCATTGCTAAATACGGGTGACAAAGCCCTTAACTCAAAACATAAACTACTGACAACCATCGGCTATAGCCTCAACGGTAAAACAACCTATGCGTTAGAAGGTTCCATATTCACCGCCGGAGCTAATATTCAATGGTTACGCGACGGTATAGGCGTCATTAACGATGCTCAAGAAAGCCAAGCACTTGCTGAGTCACTCGACTATGACCATGGCGTCTTTTTAGTTCCAGGCTTTGCTGGATTGGGCGCGCCACACTGGGATCCTGATGCTAGGGCGAGTCTATATGGTATGACGAGAGGCACATCACAAGCACACTTTGCGCGCGCTGCGCTTGAAGCGGTCTGTTACCAAACCTATGATTTGCAACACGCAATGGAAAGCGACGGCATAGCTTCTTCAAAAGTGCTGGTTGATGGCGGTATGGTAGCGAATGACTGGTTATGTCAATTTTTATCAGACATATTACAGGTTGAAATTGAACGTCCGCAAAATATGGAAACAACAGCAATCGGCGCCGCTTATTTAGCGGGTTTAAAGCTAGGCTTGTATAAAAACTTAGATGACATTGCTGCTCACAAGCAAATAGAGAAACGCTTCACACCAACTATTGATAAAAACGTCCGAAAAAAGTTATTACTTCAGTGGCATAAAGCAGTCAAATCCACTCTAGCTTTTAGTCGCGGTTAGCACTGCTGAGCGCACTAGGCTGCCTCAATAAACTATAGATAAACAATGGACCGCCGATTGTGGCGGTTAGCATTGATACAGGCACAATCATGTCGAACAACCATTCATTGATTAATGCTGTCATTATAAGTAAGGATGCCCCCATCAACCCTGATACAGGTAACACAACCCGATTATCATGACCCACTAATTGTCTTGCAAAGTGCGGTATAAGCAGCCCAATAAAAGCAATACTTCCGGCAATAGAAACACTAGTTCCGACTAATAATGCCGCGAGGGTAAGTATTTTTCGTTCAAACTGAATAGGCTTAACCCCCTTGAGCTGTGCCGAGGCAGCGCCCAAATATAACCAGTTAAGTTTATTTCCCTGCATTATGAGCAAGGCTGCTGAAATACATATGATAGGCAAGGCAAATGCCAGACTAGTAAAGTTGGTATTGTGCAAACTCCCCATTAACCAGAAGCTTAGGTTTTTAATTGACTGCGCAGGGGCATATATAAAAAGCCAACCTATGATTGCGCCAGCAATCGTCGAGATGCCAATACCAGCTAAAATTACCGCACTAATTGACGCCTGTAGCTTTCGAGCTAATGCATAAATAATAAAACTGCTTAATAAGGCGCCCACAAAACAAGCAATTGGGAGGACATAATAAGCGATAGAATCGAAAACGCGGGGTAAAAAGGCAACACTCCCCGTTAACATTACAATTGCAGCCATTAAACTTGCACCCGCGCTGATACCGATAATACCGGGGTCAGCTAACGGATTTCGCAGTAAAATTTGTAGTGCGGCGGAGCTAATCGAAATAGCGCTACCAACCCCAATCGCGGTTAAGAGCACCGGTAACCGAATATTAATAAAAATATGCTGCTCAATATCTGAATTTATCCAACCGAGTCCATCGGCGAAAATAAATAATATGACGACGACAGTAAATACGACGAAGGATAAAGCAATAGCGTTACGTTGACTCATTGATGCTTTGGTTTTGTCAAATGCTTTAATAAACCATCAGACGCATCTTCAAGTAAATCAAGTACAAGTTCGAAACCGCGTTTGCCGCCGTAATAAGGATCAGGAACCTCATCAAAATCAGCCTCGGCGTAGTCTAAAAATAACTGGAGCTTGGAATGGTGCTCTTCAGGACATTTGCGTTTTAAGTCTCTCATGTTCGCTTCGTCCATACCCAGGATTAAATCAAAAGTAACAAAGTCTTCCTCTGTTACTTTTCTGCACTTTAAACGAGACAAGTCATACCCTCTAGCGTTTGCGACTTGCCGAGAGCGCTTATCCGGTGGTGCACCATGGTGATAACCTGCAGTACCTGCTGAATCAATTTTCAAATCGAGCCCAACGCTTTTTGCTTTTAGCCTAAACACCCCCTCTGCTGTGGGTGAACGACAGATATTTCCTAAACATACAAAAAGTATTGCTGGCGACGACATAGAGTAACTTTACCTTTCTTTAGGCCATACGACCTGTTTTTAAAATAAAAAATGGGAATACAAGTTTATAACAATTCACTCTCTTGTTAACATCAGTTTTTATATCAATTTAGTAGGATGATAATTTAATATGCTTGATTTGGCTAAAGTACTGATGCTGAGCAGCTCCAGACAAAACCATGGCCCGTACCTGCATCATGCTAAATCAATGATGCGAGAGCACTTAATCGGAGTTACCGACGTTCTCTTTATTCCTTTTGCTGGGGTAACCATGTCATGGAATGATTACACTGCGAAAGTGCAAGAAGCGCTACCTGATATCAACGTTACGGGTATTCATCGATATGCTAATGCACGCGACGCCATTGAAAATGCACAAGCTGTGCTAGTGGGTGGAGGCAACACATTCAACCTTCTCAATGAATTATATAATCAAGATTTACTGCAGCCCATTAAGCAAAGCGTTATTATGGGTATGCCTTACATTGGCTGGAGTGCAGGTTCAAATTTATGTGGTTTGAGTATCAAAACATCAAATGATATGCCAATTATCCAGCCTCCTAGTTTTGATACTTTTGGTTTCATTAATGCACAACTAAACCCACACTACACAGATTACGTCGCACCTAATTTCAACGGTGAAACAAGAGATCAACGCATTGGAGAGTTTTGTACTTTGTATCCTGAAGTCGCAGTGATAGGCATTCGTGAAGGCAGTGCCTTGTTGCGTAAAGATAAAAAGCTCACACTTATTGGCCAACTTGATGCTGTCATATTTACTGGGAAACAACGAAAAGTTATTCCCCCAGGTAGTGACATTTCGATTTACTTATGATTACTCAACAATATGTTTTAGCGCGCTACCAGTAAAGTCTAAACTTTGTTGGTTATGTTTAACTTCACCCAAAAATGGAGCATCAAGAAGTGCATGCAACGACGCAAGATTCTCAGAGTAACAGCTCATATTGGGGTCAACCTGATTAGCAAACCAACCGACAATATCACAATTGTCGCGCTTAATTTGTTCAAACGTCAGTACCGCATGATTCAAGCATCCTAGCTTCATTCCGACGACAAGTATCACTGGTAGTTTTGCTTGGGCTACAAAGTCAGATAAGAACTGTACTTTTATTGTACAATTTACTTCAGCACTTTTACTCTCCTCTATCCGATTCGATAATGAAGGTATTAATATGGGCAATCGCCAACCACCAGCGCCTTCTACTAGCAAAAAATCAGCATCTTCTTTGTGTAATTGTTTTAATGTATCCGCAAGCTGTTGCATGTCAATATTTTTGCCTACTTGCGCGGCAGCGATATGCGGTGCAATAGGAGGAAATAAGGCAATCGGATTAACCTTCTCATAGGAAACTTTATAACTCGCAGCAGACTGCAAATTGAGAGCATCGTGATTGCGCAGACCTTGAGTTGTTTGTTCACAACCCGCTGCAATCGGTTTAAAACCGATGCTCTTGAAACCTCCACGATTAATTGCATGGAGTAGTAAAACGCTAACATACGTTTTCCCCGCATCAGTATCTGTTCCAGTTATAAATACACTTTTCATCGTTCGTTTTAAGTCTTTTTTATAGATAAAAATAAAATGTGGTACGTTAGCGGAAAGCCAAGGCTACTCTCATTTTCACCACCTATTTTCACCTGTGGAAATTGTTCATTCACAGCTCGTCGCTGCTGGCGCATTTGTTCGTCGAGTTCGAGTAGTTCTTGTCTACTAATAGCAGATGAAGTTGGTGAATGATTGTTTTCGTCTGTTTGTGTGTCGTTATTTTTTGTTGCTGCCCCAACTCGTTTCAATGACCTCAACATCTGCAAACTACTCTGATGCCATTCTGTAAAACTGCCTATCTGTTGTTGTATATCTACTTGTGCAACTGCGCTGCTGCTAACTTCATCCGTTTGTAAATTTTGAGTTGCTTCCAGCCATTGTTTTTGACTAAAAAACTCATTCACTCTGGGTGCTAAACCAATGTTCTGCCATGCTTGTCGAAGTTCGTATAGGGAAGAGTCGAGCATAATAGCTAGTTGTGCGCAGCCACTAGTTGACAATACTCGAACAATTTCAGCAATCGCACTGCTGGGCGAAGAACACCACTGCAATGCCATTGAGGAGTGAAGTGCATCAATAGAATGAGATTGCAGCGGCAAACTGTCTGCATCGCCATTACAATACAGAATTGCTTTATTGGTCGCCGTCGCCCTTTCAGCATTATTCATCTGAGCGGCTTTTAACATGCCATGAGAGATATCGATGGCCAAACAATTGTCTGCCATTTTTGCTAGCGCGCTAGTATGCAACCCTGTCCCACATCCTAAGTCTACTGAATATTTATTGCATCCACTAACAAGGTCAGCAAGTAGTTCAAGATTCACTTCAGCGATGTGCTTTTGCACTTGTGCATACTGATTGTAGCTATCACAGGCGGCCGAGAAATGTTCAGCAACACGCTTTTTATTTACTTGTTGAATGCAACTTTGTGCCTTGTTACCTTGCTCCACATCAACGCAATCGATCAGTTTCAGCTTATCTCTTTGTTTTTGACATATTGCGTCAGGTATTTGATTTACTAGAATTGGCGACTCATTTGGTGCATCAAGCGCTCTGTTAACTTCGCTATACGTAACATTGACTGCGTACTTCATTCGCTAACACCGTTTCCTAAAAACGTGTTGCGATGCTCTGAGGCTGTTAATGAATCCATGGCTATACTCAAAGAATCTACCAATGCATTAATATCCTGAGCTTGATGAAGCGCGCTAATCGTAATTCGCAGTCGATCTGAATGTTTAGGCACGGTTGGACTCCTAATCGCATTGACCCATATCCCTAAGCTTTTTAGATGATGACTCAATGCTAACGCTTTCACCGGATCACCAATGACGATGGCTTGAATCGGTCCATCAACAGATAAAATTGGCAAGCCGGCTTCGGCTGCCAGCATTTTAAACACATCAATATTCTGATTCAACGCTTCACGCTCTATTCCCTTGCGCATTATTTGCAAGCTTGTTCTTGTCGCTCGCGCCTGTGCAGCTGGCATTGCGGTGCTGTAGACGTAATGCTTGGAGAAGTTGACCATATATTCAACAAGCTCATTTGAACCTGCTATAAATGCGCCTTGAGTACCGATTGCCTTGCCAAAAGTGCCCATCAACACATCGATTTTAGGTACATGTGACGTTGATTTTTGCGTGGGTATTACTGAGCTTCCCATTCCATTTTCACCAATACAACCTATCGCGTGGGCATCATCAACCATTAACCATACATCTGAGGCCATATTTTCTAATATCGCCGCAATGCCTGGTATATCCCCCCTATCACCATCCATACTGAAAATGCCCTCGGTGACAACTAAGGTGTCAGTCTTTGGCATTAACTTAGATTGTAAATGTTCGAGGTCGTTGTGCTTGAATCTTGAGAATATTGGATTTTGGGGGGCACTATTAAGTTGCATAGCGCTGTCTATAAATGACGCATGCATTAGCTTGTCCGCGAGGATGCAGCGCGACGTTTGAGAACCGAAATTTGCACATTGAAAAAGCGCCTGACACAGTGCCTGGTTAGCGGCAAAACCACTTGAGAAGAGTAAGGCATTGTCGAACGGCGTGTGCTCGCAAATATCCTCTTCTAACAATTTATGCTCACGAGAATAGCCTGTAACTACCGAAGACGCGCTGCTGCTAGCGCCATATAAACTCAAGCCTTCGGCAAAACTCTGCAACACTGCTGGATGTTGACTCAAGCCCAAATAGTCGTTGCTCGAAAAGTTTATATAATGCTTACCATCAACTTCAATAATAGCCTGGCTATTATTAGCAACTTCTACTCGTTTTCTGAGCAAAGAATTAATCACTCTTTGCTCCAGCTCTATTTTTAAAAAATCAAAGGCCATTAGCTTAAAGACTTCTCCTGCTGACTTTTAGCTTCCTCTTTTGCAGCTTTACTATCTGCATTGGGCTTACTTTTTTTCGCAGTTGCATCGACATATAGCGAGGCATTTTGCTGTTGCGAAATTTCGTCTGTTAGCGCCGCTTCAAATGCTTCATCCGAGTAATCTTTGGTTTGCTTTGAATTGATCCCCAGCTTATTGAACAACATGACATCTTCTTGAGTTTCTGGATTTGACGTTGTTAACAATTTACATCCGTAAAAAATACTGTTCGCACCGCCCATAAAACATAATGCCTGCATTTGTTCATTCATTGATTCGCGTCCAGCCGACAAACGCACAAAAGATTGAGGCATCATAATGCGCGCAACAGCGATTGTACGAATGAATTCAAAGGGTTCTAAATCATCAACCGAATCTAGCGGCGTACCTTCTACTTTGACCAGCATATTAATTGGAACACTTTCTGGATGTTGGCCAAGGTTCGCAAGTTGCACTAATAAACTGGAACGGTCATCACCGGTTTCGCCCATACCAACTATGCCGCCAGCACATACGTGCATGCCCGAATCACGGACATTACTTAGGGTATCTAAACGGTCTTGATAGATTCTAGTAGTGATAATGTCACCATAAAATTCAGGCGATGTATCTAGGTTATGGTTATAATAATCCAAGCCAGCTTGTTTAAGAGTTAACGCTTGCTCGCGAGTTAACATTCCTAAGGTCATGCAGGTTTCAAGACCCAACTTTTTCACTTCGCGCACCATGTCTGTAACATACGGCATGTCACGATCTTTTGGATTACGCCATGCCGCCCCCATGCAAAAACGGGTAGAGCCGGCTTCTTTAGCTTCTTTAGCACGCTCAATAACTTTACTTATTTCCATCAAACGTTCTTTTTCCAGACCTGTGTCATAACGAGCGCTTTGAGGGCAATATGCACAATCCTCTGGACACGCGCCTGTTTTAATCGACAATAGTGTGCTTACTTGAACGTAGTTTGGGTCAAAATGAGCTCTGTGCACCAATTGTGCTTGAAACAACAAATCGTTGAAGGGCAAAGCATATAGCTTATTTACTTCAGGGATAGTCCAGTCATGTCTTGGTTCAAATTGATTATTTTGTGGTGTAGCTGAAGTCTCGGAAATATTCATGAATACCTATTGTCCTTGTTAGCCCCTTCAATTTTTATCGTGCTTATAGGGTTTACTAATCTTATTATGTCTACTAGTCTATGCGACTCGATAAAGTTGTCAACTTTACTAACACAAAAAACTGTACAGTAGGTTACCATTTGAACAATATTGAGTTTGACAAACGCCATATATGGCATCCATATACGTCAGCAATAAACCCCCTTCCTTGCTATGAAGTTGTGGGAGCTGAAGGTGTAGAGCTAACATTAGCTGGCGGTGAAAAGCTTATTGATGGCATGTCATCATGGTGGGCAGCGGTTCATGGGTATAATCATGCTGCGCTGAATCGGGCGGCACATAAACAAATCGACGCGTTTTCACATGTAATGTTTGGTGGTATTACCCACCAGCCAGCAGTGGATTTATGTCGTAAATTAATAGACATGACGCCCGACGGTTTAAACCGAGTATTCCTAGCAGACTCAGGCTCTGTTGCAGTTGAAGTGGCGATTAAAATGGCATTGCAATATTGGGCATGTCAGGGACGCTCACAAAAAACCAAGCTCATCGCGCCTCGCAATGGCTATCATGGCGACACGTTTGCTGCTATGTCAGTATGTGACCCCGTAAATGGAATGCACCGCTTGTTTCAAAAAAATCTGATAGAGCACTTCTTCGCTCCGGCGCCACAAACTCGATTTGATCAAACTTGGAATGCCGACGACGTCTTACCGATGCGAGAAATCCTCGAACAACATCATCATGAAATAGCAGCCTTAATACTTGAACCGGTAGTGCAAGGCGCAGGCGGAATGCGCTTGTATCATCCAGAATATGTTAAAGCTTGCCGAAAACTGTGTGATGAATTTAACGTCCTACTTATTTGTGATGAAATTGCGACTGGCTTCGGAAGGACAGGTAAATTGTTCGCCTGTGAGCATGCGCAAATTAGTCCCGATATTTTATGCTTAGGCAAAGCACTAACCGGTGGCTACTTAACGATGGCAGCAACATTATGCACGGATGAAGTTGCTGAAGGAACCTGTGTTGGCGATCCTGGTGTCTTTATGCATGGACCAACTTACATGGGTAATCCATTGGCATGCGCTATTGCTAATGCAAGTATTGATTTAATTCTCGAGGGAACGTGGCAGCGACAAATCCCTCTTATAGAAAAACAATTACTCAAAGAGCTTGGGCCCCTGAATACTTGCGCATCAGTTGCCGACGTTCGAGTGCTAGGGGCTATCGGTGTGGTCGAAATGAAACAGCCAGTCAATGTCGCGGACATTCAAAAGATATTTGTAAAACAAGGCGTGTGGATCAGGCCGTTTGGTAAACTCATTTATATCATGCCACCTTATATAATTGAGCCTGAGCAATTGCGCAAACTGACTTCTGCAATTGCTATCGCTATCAACCGACTATATCCAAACTAGGCTTTGGTGTTACGAAAGTCAGCTGCATTTAGACCGTGTTTTTTCACTAGCTTGTGCATATCTGTTCGATTGCGTCCAGCAAGGTCGGAGGCATGTGTAACGTTACCGTCGGCAAGCTGTAATAACCGACACAAATATTGATACTCAAAAGAATCTCTTGCCTCGGTAAGCGTCGGCCAGTTTTGTGATAGCTCAGACAACGCTTGTTCAACCAGGCTCAAGGGGATAACTGGGGTATGAGTTAGTGCCACGCACTGCTCAACCACATTGACCAGTTGTCTAACGTTACCAGGCCAATCACTGGTGACCAAAAGTTTAAGTGCATCAGTTGCGAATCTAGTCACTTTTACGCCATGCCTTTCAGCACTTTGTTTTAGTAAATGATCGGCTAATAAAGGAATGTCTTCAAAACGCGCTTTCAATGAAGGAATACGTAAATTGACTACATTCAAACGATAATATAAATCTTCCCTAAAGCGGCCTTCTTTCATCTCATGCAGCAAATCTTTATGCGTTGCGGAAATAATCCGAACATCGATATCAATGTTAGTCGCGCTGCCGACAGGTCGAACTGTTCTCTCTTGTATTGCCCGAAGTAATTTCACTTGTAAAGAAGTAGGCATATCACCTATTTCATCTAAAAAAAGAGTACCGCCATGTGCTTGCCTAAATAATCCGATTGATGATTGTACTGCGCCTGTAAATGCGCCTTTAGTATGACCAAACAATTCCGATTCAAGTAAATTTTCGGGCAGCGCACCGCAGTTTATTGCCACAAACGGTTTGTCTATGCGATCGCTCGCCCTATGAATGGCTTTTGCAAGTAACTCTTTGCCTGTTCCGCTAGCACCATCAATCAATACACTTACATTTTTCCCTGCAATACGGTGTGCTTGATGCAGTAACTTGGTCATTTCAGGTGCACGTGTGACTATGTCCTTGCACCAATCTCCGATATCGCTTGTTGTATTTTTGCGCGTAGCTCGCATCAATACTTTTCGTAACTCATCATGATCTATAGGTTTTGTAAGAAACCCAAAGACCCCTTTTTGAGTAGCTGCTACCGCATCTTTGATTGTGCCATGCGCAGTCATTAACACCACCGGCAAATTATTATAACGATGCAGTATTTCATCAAAAAAGCTCAAACCATCTAGTCCAGGCATGCGAATATCACTTAACACAACATCAAATTTATTATTAAACATAATGCGTAACGCTTTGGTTGCACTATCGGATGATGTAACGTCATAGCCCTCGCCTTGTAACCGGATCGTTAATAAACGCAATAAGTTTTCGTCATCTTCAACTAATAACAAACTAGGCTTGTTTATAGCCCCGCTGACTGGCGATTTATGACTTTCTATTGGGATTGTGATCATTTAGCATCATTCCTATTTTTATTAACCATTGACGCCTCAATATCGAGTAATTGCTTAACTTGTTCGCGTTGGTTTTCTATCTCTTTATTTTTTAGTAAAAGTTGAATTTCTTGAGCTGCAATTGTCTTTTCCTGGCGATTGTTAACCTTACTCAAAATAGTGATCGCAGACTCTAATTCCAGTAACTGTTGGCTTGGTTGATATATAAGAATATCCAACACCCGAGTCATTGATTTGTCAGTCACTGTTTGCAGCTCTTCAATCCATTTTTGCGCCCGCAAGCGATTACGATATGGAGTGTCGTTACCTTGGCTCAATAACACTTTTTCGAGAAGCGATTTAGGTTCTTGTGGCAAGGCTTCAATCATGTCGCTCCTCATTGGCCATGGAATAGTCGACGATAAGATCAACTTTTCTGACCAGGCATCCAGATTACAATATTGGTCAAACTGGGCAATTGAATCTTGTCTCTCACAATATTTTGTCGCCATCAAACTAACGACTTCGCTTGGTTCTCTTGGTTCGCTTTTTAATGCTTTTAGCAAGCCACAACCGGTCAGTGAAAAGATAGCAAATAAAACAAGCAAAATTTTCATTATGCACCTTTCCTCGGCAATTTAATTCTGAAACACACTTCAGCGTAATTAACATCAACAATGTTGACACTACCACCGAGTAATCGGGCACAATCGGAAACAATTGATAAGCCCAAGCCAGCACCAATAACTCTATCATTGCGCATAAATTCGCCTCGTTTAAATGGTTCAAAGATGTTTTTACGCGCTTCACCAGAGATTGTATTTCCATGATTAGCAACATCTAAAATCAAATTATTACTCTCAAGTGTCACAGAAATATAAATTTTGGTTTGTTGTGCACCATGTGCTATTGCATTTGAGATTAGGTTATCCAATATGCGTCTAAACAGCTCTGCATCAGTGAGTATGTCTGCTGCGTTATCGTCTATATCAACCTCGACAACACAACCCGATTGCTTCAACGCTAAACCGTTTTGAGTTAAGCATTCTTTAATAATAGTGGCACTGTTAACATATTCAATTGAAGGTTCTGCTTGCTGCAATAAAGCGTTGTAATCTAGTAATTTTTCAATCAGCAAGTTTAGTCTCATAGTAGAGGCCTGGAGCAAGGTTACGACTTCTTTTTGCTGAACGCTTAATGGCCCTACCATTTCTTCAGCCAGCAATGCACACCCTTCTTTGAAGCTAGCAAGTGGCGTTTTTAATTCGTGCGATGCGTGTCGCAATAACGCGGTTCTTACTTTTTCAAGTTGCTGGATCCGAGTATGTAAAGAAAACAAAGCTTTTTCAATGGCAATTAATTCACGTGGTCCTGACGCCGATTTTGCTGGCAGATCGTTTTGCTTCTCAGCAATAGCGCCAATGATACTTTTTAGCTTATTTACCGGCTTTGTAATTAATTTAGTAGCAAAAATGATGAGGGTCAATGATAAAATCGTTAACAATGCGGTTGACCACGCCTGTTTTTGCTGCAATTTAGATAAATAATCTTGCTGCATAGATACGCGCTGATTAACAGTATCACCGACTTGGGCACTCAATTTACTAATGGCTAAACGAAATGACTGCAGATGTGCATCTAGGACTATCTTGTTAGTCATAGAACTATAATTTTCAAGTTGAATGAGTTGCCGATGCAAGTATACGCATGCATCCGAATTTTTGAGTTGCTGGCAAAAAGGAGCTAACTGTTCTTGAAACAGATTCAGTGAGTCGTCATTAAGTTGTTTAAGGGTAGCATTAGGGAGGACGAAATGCTGCCGCAGTAATCGTTCAATATCTAGGGCCATATTTTCTAGATTTCTAATAGTCCCCGTTGTCTTAACAAAAAACTGTGTTTCTCTCACTGTATTGTCATTTAATTTAGCCAAGTCACTCTGGCTTTGCCATAACAAAGTAAGCAGCGGCACTAGGGCAACAAGAAAGCTACCAAGAATGAGGTGTTTGAGAGACCGTATTTTCACGTGATGAAATAATTTCAATTTAATTTAATGGAGCATTACATAGGCAGGTCTTTGCATCAATAGTTGCATTTTGATAACACTGCGAATTTAGCCCACCCATCCATTTATTGAGCTTTAAAGGCAGGTAATAAACGATTTAATAAACACATTTATTGAAGCATGAATTATTGGATACCTTTTTGGCTATATGAATTTTGGTATAATTTGTATAATTTGTATAAAGAGAAGCCACATATCAGTCAATGCTTATTTCGCTAGTATCTAGTTCATCTAAACTGATATAGCCGTCTTCATTACTATCAATACTATTAAAGCTTTCGAACAGCGCTTGATGCCCCGCCGCTTCACGTAAAGAAATCAACCCGTCTTGGTCACTATCGAGCGCAGCCATCAAGCTTTCCTGCGCATTTGCACTAGCCGAAATCAGCAGTGCTAACATGCCTTGCACCAGCATAATCGTTAACGCAATTGTCATGAATTTTCTAAAATCAGTCATGGATTGTCCCTAGTAAGCGCTAAACCGCTTTTGTATTTATCGACTATAACTAAAAGTTTGCCAGCTTTGGGCTGAAACTCAAAGCGACGTAACAATCGTGATACAAAATACGAGCCAATATTTTTAATAGTTTAAATTCAATAATTTACAAAATAAAAAGCATTTTTGGAAAGGTAATATGATGCTGAAAGGAAACACTCTATCGGGCAATGACTGGCTCTGCAGCTCAGTCAAATATAAATTCTCATGTTTACAATTACTTACACAGGTGGCACCAATGTCGCAATTTGCAGACAGCTGTAGTTGACAATATTTTTTAATGTGAACTCAACTAATCATTGCTATACATGTGCGGAGTTACGCAACGGTGGTTACATAACAACCCTCTAGGTACCTCAGTCTATCGCAGTGTAAATAGTAATTAAGCTGATGATGGTTATACTTACTAATATAAATAGATTTACGCCGAAATTGTCAGTCTTGCGTCTATTTCTCTTCACGCGCAAAATTATTGAGATAAAACTCAAACCCAGACAGACTTGTAATGTGGCGAATAAACCATCGATATGCGCTTTCGACCAATATACTCGTCCTTCAACACCCCAGAATTTTTGTACACCACTGATAAATTCAGGACGCGCGTAATGAAAAATAACCAGTGCTACAAGGAGTGAAATCCAAGCGCTTACATTAAAAATAACTATGATTCTAAAAAGTAGTTCTTTGCTTGCAGCAGTTAGCCGGCGATCTGCAAAACCTAAAGGTGTTGCGCCACCATCTCTGCCAGTCTGATTTTTTTTACGAATATCCTGCATAATCCAATTTGCCTACTGTTATCCGTCGCATAGTTAAGTATACTTGATAGCTATATTGAGAACAAAGTCAGAAGTCTCTAGTATTGCGCGTTTTGCGTACAACTCTGCTAACCTTAAGACTTGTGTTTTTTTTATACAAATCTTAACGCAAAGCAGTTTAATAATGCAATAACAAACGAATTAGTGAAATCTAGTCATGCCCATGGAGAATAATATGACATATGCACCAGTCGCCGACGTTTTGGCTGGCAAATATGGTGTCAACGACACTGTGACAATAAAAGGTTGGGTAAGAACCCGTCGAGATTCTAAAGCTGGACTTTCATTTATCAACGTGCACGATGGCAGTTGCTTTGATCCCATTCAGGTGATTGCGCTTAATACCCTAGAAAACTATGACGAAATAATACGTCTCACCACTAGTTGCTCAGTGTCAGTAATTGGCACCGTGAAAAAGTCTGAAGGACAAGGACAAAGCATTGAAATTGATGCCCAGTCGCTGGAAGTATTGGGTTGGGTAGAAAATCCAGATACTTATCCAATGGCAGCCAAGCGTCATAGTATTGAATATTTGAGAGAACATGCCCACTTGCGTCCTCGTACTAATATCATGGGTGCTGTAACGCGTGTTAGAAACTGTTTGTCGCAAGCGGTACATCGCTTCTTCCATGAACAGGGGTATTTTTGGATCAGTACACCTATTATCACGGCGTCAGATACTGAAGGCGCCGGCGAAATGTTCCGAGTTTCCACTCTTGATATGATGAACATTCCACATGATGAACAAGGTAACGTTGATTATAAAGAAGACTTTTTTGGCAAAGAAACCTTTTTGACCGTATCAGGCCAATTAAATGTTGAGACTTATTGCACTGCTATGTCAAAGGTTTACACCTTTGGTCCTACTTTCCGTGCTGAGAACTCAAATACGAGTCGTCACTTAGCTGAATTTTGGATGATTGAACCTGAAGTCGCTTTTGCTGACTTAACGACGGTCGCACAATTAGCCGAAGACCTATTGAAATATGTATTTAAAGCGGTGTTAGAAGAACGCCTAGATGATATGACTTTCTTTGCACAACGTGTAAATAAAGAAGTCATCACTCGATTAGAAAACGTGGTGAACTCTGAGTTTGTGCGCATGGACTATACCGATGCAATTGAAATTTTAAAAAACAGCGGTAAGACATTTGAATTCCCTGTTGAATGGGGTGTTGATTTGTCGTCTGAACATGAACGCTATTTAGCGGAAGAACATGTTGGCGCGCCTATTATCATGCAGAACTATCCAAAAGATATTAAAGCATTTTATATGCGCATTAATGATGACAACAAAACCGTTGCTGCGATGGACATTTTAGCGCCTGGTATTGGTGAAATTATTGGCGGTTCGCAACGTGAAGAACGCCTTGACGTATTTGACCGTCGCCTGGAGGAAATGGGCCTAAATCAAGACGATTATTCTTGGTATCGTGACTTACGTCGCTACGGCACCGTTCCACATGCTGGCTTTGGGCTCGGTTTTGAACGTCTAGTTGCTTACGTTACTGGTATGCAAAACGTGCGCGATGTTATTCCATTTCCACGAACCCCTGGAAATGCTCAATACTAAGTTTTTGAAAATATAACGTAGTTAAAAAGCTTAACATACGCTCTATATTAAGCTTTTTTTATTGCTGTGATGAACCAAGTAACTGCAAGGATGGTGGTGCCGTTTCGCACCACTCCCCCCTTAAGTTCGCCACCCTGCTTGTTGCTGGGCCTTGCTATGTATTAATTGGCTCACATTTGCGTATTTAATTCTTTCCAATTAATCAATTCAATTCGGTTTTCGAAATAAATCTAAATACAAATGAGATTGACTCTCATTTGTATGTTTACTATCATGCAAGCCTCTTAATTAAATGAGCTTTGATTTTTTTATGTTTAGACCGTTGTTTGTCAGTCTCGCTGTTACTGTCGCATTATCTCCAAGTCAAATCCAAGCTGAAGAGTTAATCTCAGCCGCTTCAGTGACATCAATCCCTCTTCTTTTAGCCACTGTAACTGCAAATGATATTGAACGCATTACTGTGCGTGGAGCTTATTTCGGCAAACAAAACGCTGACGCACTTAAAACGCCAACGCTGTTAGTAGACGTTCCTCAATCATTATCGGTTATAACCAACGAACAAATAGAAGAACAAGGCTTCCAATCATTAGCGGATATTCTACAGTACACGCCAGGAGCTTCAATCGGCCAAGGTGAAGGTCATAGAGACCAAATGACCATACGTGGGCAAAACACCACAGCTGATTTTTTTATTGATGGCCTACGTGATGATGTTCAATATTTTCGCCCTTTATACAACTTGGAACGTGTTGAGATTTTACGAGGATCAAATGCACTTCTATTTGGTCGCGGGGGCGGTGGCGGTATAGTTAACCGAGTCACTAAAACGGCATCAGCAAAAGAAACATTTACGACTCTCAATGCAAATATAGATACATTTGCAAATACGGTCGTTGGTGTCGATCATAATGTAGCATTAAATGCGGACCAAGCATTCCGAATCAATGCTTTTTATGAACATTTAGACAATAATCGTGACCAATATGATGGTGAGCGTTTTGCAATAAACCCAACCTATTCAGCAGACCTGAGTGGTGTAACTCAGTTAGTATTATCATACGAATATATCGACGACGATCGTATCGTTGACCGTGGCGTTCCTTCAGTTAATAACGAACCGCTGCAAGGTGTGGACAAAACATTTTTTGGTTCACCAAGCATTAACTTCACAACTCTTGAAGCGCACGTATTGAAGGGACGAATTGCGCATCAACTAAGCGAAGCTTGGTCTATTAATGCAACACTGCAATATGCCGATTTCAACAAGCTATATCAGAATTTATATCCCGTTGGTTTCGATGCTGTCCAAAACAATGTTAGCTTGGATGGATATAAAGACATCACTGACCGTGAGAACCTAATCCTGCAGTTTAATGCGGTTGGACAATTTGATACAGGGACTATAGAACACACTTTATTAGTCGGTGCTGAGCATGGCAACCAAGATACTAGCAATAGTCGCCGTGATACTTTATTTGCTGATAGTAACGATGACCAAATCACATTCCCCTACTCTGATCCATTAGTTATCCCAACGTTTGGCTTTACTGATTTCGTTCGTGACAGAGCATCTGACGTTACCTTCAGTTCATTATTTCTTCAAGATGAAATAAAACTATCTGAGCAATTTATTGTTATTGCTGGCGTGCGTTATGACAGCTTTGATATAGATGTCGCCGATGTAATAGAAGCCATGAATGGCAGTGCCGATGGAAACAATGGTTTACTAGGTCGTAAAGATACCGAAACCTCCCCTCGCTTAGGTGCTATTTACAAACCTAATGATGACTTATCTTTTTACCTCAGTCTTAGTAAGTCTTTCCTGCCTCGTTCAGGCGACCAGTTTTTATCCTTATCATTGAATTCACAAGCACTTGCGCCCGAAGAGTTTGAAAACAAAGAATTTGGTATTAAGTGGAATTTATCGGATAGTTTAAGCTTTACCACCGCGGTCTTTGAAGTTACCAGAGAAAACGGTACCGTTACTGACCCTAACAATCCTGAAAACTCGATTATTACGGGAACCAAAACCAAAGGTCTTGAAATTCAATTAGTTGGTTATGTAACTGAACAGTGGCAGATTAATGCGGGTTACAGCCATTTAAACGCAGATGAAACAGGTCGTGTGGTTAATGGCAATTTAGCAAATAGAATATTGTCTCAAGTACCTGAAAACATGTTTACCGTCTGGAATCATTATCAAGTGAATACAAAATGGGCTTTCGGCTTAGGTTTAATTCATCAGTCTGAGCAGTATACATCGTTAAACAACACGACCGAGCTACCTAGCTTTACGCGTGTTGACGCTGCATTATATTACGACATATCAGCCAACACAAAAGTGCAATTAAACATTGAAAATTTGCTCGATGAAGACTACTACCCGTCAGCTCATAACGATAATAACGTTAGTATTGGTGAACCGTTAAACGCAAGAGTAAACGTTTCATACAAGTTTTAAAAACTACTTTATTATATATCCTCAAAGCTACTGGTTATCTCTCTAATAACCAGTAGCTTTTTTTTAAGAATAAGCAAACCTCAGCGCTTTTAGCAGATACTGCTCGCGTTAACACCACGTAATATGAAATAGCACAATTGTCCGACAATAATAAAGTTTGATAATTTATAATAAAGTTTGATATTTCTTAATATAGTTTGATATTTTTTATCGGCAAAAATCTATGAAAATATCTACTTAAACTTTACGAAAAGTGCCAATAACGGGCTTTTCGGCCTCAATATTATTTGCTTTATTTGAAAAAGCGGCCGTTTGAAAATCATCATCGAAGGGCAACAATGGGCAGTTTCCTGCCGTTGATTTAACCTCCGTTGTATACACACCCTAGGTCATTGACTTTTAATAGTCATTACCGCGCAGGCGGTAACCTCCCAAACCCACCTCAAGGTAGAATAAAAC
>JAWUVZ010000053.1:0-35661 GCA_034112105.1 Glaciecola sp.
TGCGTAAGAACAGCCACACGTCAAAAAGCAAAATCAGTTAAATGCCTCTATAGAAGAGACAGAGAAAATATGCCCGGATCTGCGAGGGAAGTTGCTAATGCCATAGAAGAAGGAGTTGAGTTCATTTGGTTATCTGGACCAAAAAAATTTATTGGGAACAAACAAGTGGGAGAAGTCCAAGTTAACAAAATGATACTTGGATCTGCAGATTCTTCAGGCAGAAGAAAACCTGAGATCCAAAGAAATTCAGAATACAATATTAAAGCTGATATTGTAATTAAGTCTTTAGGTTTTGATCCAGAAAATCTTCCAGAATTATTTTCAGCAAAAGAATTGTCAGTTTCTAGATGGGGAACTATAAAAATTGACCTAAATACTATGCAAACTAATGTGATTATGATTCTTTTCATTCTATATTCCTTTTTATCAATGAGTTGAACTGTTCATTTTTTGAACAATTCAATTATAGTAAGGAATTCAAAATAATCAAACAACTCTACAGTCCTGACTTTTAGAGTATAATTTTAATATGGTGTTTTTAGGATGATGTGTTTTAAGGCTCGCTGGTATTACTGTTAAATATGAATGTTTTTGTGCCTAACAACAAAAACTAAAAAACGGTATCAATCTGCAAATGTAAAATCAAGTTGTTGGTTATTTTTTGAAACATGTCTTGCTTTATCAGCCTTAGCTCTTAGTTCAAATTGAGTCTCACCATTGTCAGGATAGATTGCGACACCAATGCTCAGGTTAACTTTTATTTCTTGATCCTTGTAGGGAAGGCGTGCATCAAATGCGGCTATTAGTCTTTTACATATTATGTCACAGGCGAGTTTCGAGACTGGATAATATAAAACAACTAAAAACTCGTCACTAATCTGACGACTAGCCACATCAGTATCTCTAATTAATTCTTTTATTCGTTTGGCAACTTCTTTTAGTGCATAGTCACCAGCATCGCGGCCAAGTGCTTCATTAATTAACCTAAACCCATCTATGTCTATATGCAGGACAGCCGCCTTATATTCATAACGTTTTGCCATCTTTAATGTCAATTCAAGTTGCTCTTGTGCAAGTCGAGGAGAACTGAGCCCAGTTAGAGCGTCGTAGTTTGCCAAATACTCAAGCTGTTTGCCATGCGCGTCTATTTCAGCTAATGATTTCGTCAATGTAGTTTGCAATTCTATAAGCAATACACCAATCAACGCAAAGCTTATCAATATTGAGACAATCGAATAAGCATATGCGTTTATAAAAGTTGGGCTGTCGTTTGGAATTGGGTCAATAAGCTTATTGTTGAGAAACAATATAGCACCTGCAACAAAGATAACCACTAGAGCACTATAAATAAAAGAAATCTTAGCGTTATGCAAAACCGCAATTATTAAACTAGATGATATTAACAAGACTAATAAACCAATGGACAGGCCGTATTCATTGGCACCAACGAGTATTAAAAATGATAAAAAAACAGTGACTACAATAGTGTCTATGATTATTTTTTGTTTGGAGGAAGTGAAGTATATTGCGCCTGCCATTGCTATAAAAACAAAGTGAACAAGATGAATATTGTTGAAGCCATATTGCATCCAGTTGCCTATGCTAACAGGCAATCCAATTGCACATATAATGATTATTATAAACACTAATTTTGACGAAAAACGGTGGTATAATATCTTGTCTTTGTTTTGGGAGTTGCTCACATTATTTACCTATCGCGATGTAACCTATCGCAGATTAAGCCTGCACTCCCTGCAAATAACTACTATGTAAAGAAGATACTATTGTTCTACTACAAATGCAAAATTGATAATATGCGCTGTGTTTTATTTGAATAAGATGCCCAATTTTTAGATATAATACCCATCACTAACTCGATTAATAGTGAATATCGCTCGATATTAGCTAAAACATTTATTTTTACTATTAGAGAATATAAGAAACTGATGGAATACATCTATTTATTAATTGCTTTTGTTTTTGGATTTGGTTTTAGGTTATTAAGTCTGCCTCCGCTCATTGGCTACCTGATTGCCGGATTTGCCCTCAATGCTTGGGGGATAGAAACTAATAGCAGCTTGCAAGAAATTGCTGATCTTGGCATTACAATTATGCTTTTTACTATCGGTTTAAAGTTGAATATTCAAGACCTATTAAAACGCGAGATATGGTTGAGCAGTCTTTTACATTCGACCATCTGGATAGCATTTGTCAGTGCTGCATTCCTGCTATTAAGTTTAATTGGATTACCCTACTTCACCGACATGGACGCACTAACAGCAGCCTTAATTGGATTTGCATTTAGTTTCAGTTCTACGGTTTGCGTAGTTAAAATATTGGAAGAGAGCGGCGAGAGTAGAACCCGACATGGCAAGGTCGCCATTGGTATCTTAGTAATGCAGGATATTTTTGCTGTTCTTTTTATGGTTGCCGCAACTGGCAAAATCCCCTCACCTTGGGCTCTTTTACTTTTGCTACTAATACCCGTTGTTCCTTTTCTACACAAACTTTTGAACAAATCTGGACACGGTGAATTACTTCCACTAACGGGCTTTATTTTAGCCTTGGGAGGATATCAATTATTTGAACTTGTTGGTATTAAGGGTGACTTAGGTGCACTTATTTTTGGCGTATTACTCGCTGGGCATTCTAAAGCAAATGAATTATCGAAATCGTTATTAAGCTTCAAAGATCTTTTTCTAATTGGTTTCTTTTTAACCATAGGTCTAACCGCTCTTCCTACGCTAGAAATTACAGGCATTGCATTATTAATAACATTGTTGTTGCCGCTTAAGTTTTACTTGTTTTTCATTTTACTTACTAAATTTAGGTTGCGAGCACGAACTTCTTTTCTCTCCAGTTTGTTGATGTCAAATTATAGCGAATTCGGACTGATCGTAGCAGCTGTGTCGGTAAGCGTTGGACTCTTGGACAGTGTATGGCTAGTCATAATGGCACTCAGTGTTTCATTCTCGTTTGTATTCACAAGCGCTCTTTATAAGAGCTCACACAATCAATACAACACTCATAAAGTCCGCCTTAAACGGTTTCAATCACGAGTCTCTTTGCCTGAAGATGTTTACCCCAAAATGGGAGACACAAAAGTGCTCGTTATCGGTATGGGCCGTGTTGGAAAAGGTGCATTTAAAACACTAGCAAAACTGATGGAAAAAGGGGTTACAGGCATGGACGCGGACTTAGACAAGGTTAGTTCGCTAAGGGAACAAAACTATATCGCTATTCTTGGTGACGGAGAAAATATCGATTTATGGGAAAATGTGGACATAAGTAAAATTGAACTCATTTTATTAGCATTGCCATCAATAGATGACTCATCAAATATTACTAATCAACTCAGAAACGCTTCTTACTCGGGCAAAATTGCCGCTATTGCAAGGTATGAAGATGAAGTTCAACCTCTCCTAGATGTGGGTGTGGATAAGGTATTTAACTTTTTTGCTGAAGCTGGTTTGGGCTTTGCCGAAGAAAGCTTTGAAATGATAAACAACACAAAAAATTAACCTATAACGATACTGGAAATCAAATACTTAATGAAAATCATTCTCTTTAGTATCGCATTGATATATAACGATTATTTTGCATTATTATTGATATTAGTCAAAACCTCTCTATACTAGTACTTAATCAAGAGAAACGTATTCGTCATTGCTTCAGGCATAAGGGTAGCTAAATGAAAGGTAAACCAGAAGTCATTAAAGTGCTCAATGAAGTACTTACTAGTGAACTCACCTCAATTAATCAATATTTTTTACATGCTCGAATGTACAAAAACTGGGGTTTTGAGGTACTTAACGAAAAATGCTACAAAAAATCCATAAAGGATATGAAACAGGCCGATGAAATAATAACCCGGATTTTATTTCTTGAAGGTTTACCTAACTTGCAAATGCTGGGGAAGATAAACATAGGTGAAAATCCAATAGAAATGCTTAAGTGTGATGCAGCTTTCCAGACTAAGCAAATACCACAAATGAAAGATGCGATAGCACTATGTGAGTCACATTTGGACTTCGTAACTCGAGATTTGTTGGCTGGTATTCTTGAGTACGAAGAGGAACACTATGATTGGTTGGACACTCAAGCATACCAAGTCGAACAGTTGGGTATTCAAAACTACCTTCAGTGTCAAGTAGAGGAAGATTAATATGCAAGGCAATAAAAATGTAATTGGTGGGTTAAACACCCTCCTAGGTTATGAATTAGCAGCAATGGACCAGTACTTTGTGCATTCTCAAATGTACTTAGACTGGGGTTTACATAAGCTATATGAACGTATTAATCATGAATTTGACGATGAAAAAGGTCATGCGACTAAACTCATAGAGCGTATGTTGTTTTTAGGCGGTAAGCCCGATATGCAGACGCGTGTTGGTTACAAAGTAGGTATAAACGTACCTGAAATGTTACAAAGCGATTTACGCGTCGAATATGAGGTTGCAGACAAACTACGAAACGTTATCGCAATGTGTGAAATTGAAAAAGACTATGTAACTCGTGACATGCTCATGATTTTGTTAGATGACACTGAGATGGACCATGCACATTGGTTAGAACAACAACTCGGTTTGATAGAAATGTTAGGATTATCAAATTATTTGCAATCTCAAATGTAAGTTAGCCACGAGTTGTATAGAAAACGGCTGAGTAAATTTTTACTTGGCCGTTTTGGTTTTCAACATGTAGGTTTAATCGCCACTGCATTTGAGCAAGATTGCAACTTCCCAAAAATGTTACATAACCGTTTTTTTCTTTAATAATGGGGGTTTTACCCATGAACATATTAGCCCCTTCAATCCAAGCTTTTGTCAGTTTGAGCTCTTGCGGCATATCAATAGACAGTAAAATTTCCTCTTCAGCAACGATAGGAGATAAAAAACTGACATTTATTTTATTTTTTTCGTATAAAAATGTGCACTTTTTGACGGTTAAATCGCATTCTTATTGATTATCCCGTTTATCATTAACATTTTTATAATAAATCCCTGAAACGCTTATTGCTATTAGGGCTATAAAGAGTATTAGTGTCTGCTTTGAATACATTTTTCTCTAATTTATTTACATTCTATTAACTCTAGACCTATCTCTATTGATGAAGATCAAGTCCTACCCAAGTAATATATCTTTTTGTACTTAAAAACATTATTATCCGTATGTAATACCTCAATAGCTTACTTAACTTAGTCTCACTACTCAACAGGAGAGAAACACAGGTTAACAGCATTGAGATGTAGTTATTTTTTCTCGACGCGGAAGATAGATTAAAATGAGTGAAACAAGCCAAGTACATCCTGAATATAACTATAAAGTTGTCAGGCAATTCACAGTAATGACCGTTGTGTGGGGCATTATCGGAATGTCGTTGGGGGTTTTAATTGCTGCGCAATTATTTGCTCCTGCATTGAACTTTGACATTCCATGGTTAACCTACTCTCGTTTACGTCCTTTGCATACTAATTCTGTTATCTTTGCATTTGGTGGAAGTGCGTTGTTTGCTACCTCCTATTACATTGTGCAAAGAACATCACAAGTTAGATTATTCAGTGACAAATTAGCCGCCTTTACCTTTTGGGGATGGCAGGCTGTTATCGTTTCAGCTGTTATAACCTTACCTTTAGGTTATACATCGAGCAAAGAGTATGCTGAGTTAGAATGGCCAATCGACATTCTAATTACATTAGTTTGGCTCGCTTACATTATCAATTTCTTTGGTACGCTTGTTATACGTAAAACATCTCACATATACGTCGCCAATTGGTTTTTGGGTGCGTTTATGCTAACTGTTGCTGTGTTGCATATTGGTAATAGCATGGTTATTCCGGTGAGTTTAACAAAGTCATATCCCATTTATGCCGGTGCAGTTGATGCAATGATGCAGTGGTGGTATGGGCACAATGCAGTTGGTTTTTTCCTAACTGCGGGCTTTTTAGGAATGATGTACTACTTTGTGCCCAAACAAGCTGGTCGTCCGGTATATTCATACCGTCTATCAATTGTTCATTTTTGGGCACTCATATCGCTATACATTTGGGCTGGTCCACACCACCTGCATTACACGGCACTACCTGATTGGACGCAGTCGTTAGGAATGGCGATGTCAATAATTCTATTTGTGCCCTCATGGGGAGGAATGATCAACGGTATTATGACGCTTTCAGGTGCTTGGCATAAGCTAAGAACGGACCCGGTATTACGCTTTTTAATTGTCTCGTTATCATTTTATGGTATGTCTACCTTCGAAGGTCCAATGATGGCAATTAAGACAGTAAATGCATTGTCTCATTATACAGATTGGACTGTTGGTCATGTTCATTCTGGAGCGCTCGGCTGGGTAGCTATGGTTACTATAGGTTCTGTTTACCACTTAGTCCCTATCTTGTTTGGTCAGCCGAAAATGTACAGTACAAAACTGATTAATATTCACTTTTGGTTAGCAACTATCGGTGTGGTTTTGTACATCGTCGCAATGTGGATGTCTGGTGTATTGCAAGGTCTAATGTGGAGAGCAGTCAATTCAGATGGCACCCTAACTTATTCTTTTGTTGAATCATTAGAGGCCTCTAAGCCTTTCTATATTGTCAGATTCATTGGTGGTTTATTTGTTGTTACAGGTATGTTGATTATGGCATACAACTGTTACCGCACGATTTATGCACCCAAAGAAAGCATTGCAGCTAACCCTGCAACTGCTGCAGCGTAAGGATAGCGATAATGAAAAATCCACATGAGTTATTAGAAAAAAACGTTGGTTTATTAACGGTCCTTATTTTAGTTGCGATCAGCTTTGGTGCAATGGCACAAATTCTTCCACTTATGTTTGACCAACAAGCATTAGAGCCAGTTAAGGGGTTACGCCCATATACTGCGCTTGAGTTGGAAGGCCGAGATTTGTACATCCGTGAAGGATGTGTTGGATGCCATAGTCAAATGATCCGTCCTTTCCGTTCTGAAACGGAGCGGTATGGACACTACTCAGTAGCTGGTGAATCTGTTTGGGAACGCCCTTTCTTGTGGGGGTCAAAAAGAACGGGGCCTGATCTAGCTCGAGTTGGTCAACGCTATAGTGATGAGTGGCATCGTGTGCACTTAATTAATCCGAGAAACGTGGTTCCTGAGTCAAATATGCCGGGCTACCCGTGGTTAGCTGAAAACATACTGGACGGAAAAGATATTGTTAAGAAAATGGAGGTTAACCGCATGTTAGGCATGCCATATCAAGATGAGGATATTGCAGGTGCTGTAGCTGCAGTGAAAGGCAAAACAGAAATGGAAGCCCTAATCGCTTATCTGCAGCAACTTGGGACACATCTAAAATAATGGACCAAGGAACTATAGGCAGCATATTTACGGTCATCGTTTTCGTCTCTTTCGTTGGAGTGTGTTATTGGGCGTTCAGCAGCCGCAATAAAAAGAACTTTGACGAAGCCGCAAATTTAGTTTTCGATGATGAGAAAAAGACAAATTTAAATAAAGAAGATCAGGAGTCTTAAACTTATGAGTATGTTTTGGACAATTTGGGTATCTGTAATAACGCTAGGCTCGATATTGGGTTGTTTCTTGCTGCTTCGTTGGTGTCTATCAAACGATACTGGAGTTGAAGAAGGCGCGTCAATGGGACACGTATTCGACGGCATAGAAGAATTGAATAATCAGTTACCTCGTTGGTGGACAATCTTATTCTACATTTGTATTGTTTGGGGCGTTGCTTATTTGATTCTTTATCCCGGCTTAGGTGGTTATAAAGGTTTGCTGGGTTGGACTAGTTCTAACCAGGGCATTCTTTCACTAGAAGAGTCCAAACTAGCACTGCAAAAAGATATCGACGATGGCAACTGGAATGATTACGCTCTTCAAATCAAATATGCTAATGAAAAATTTGATCCGATTTTTGCTGAGTATGCAAAAACGCCAGTTGAGCTTTTGGCTGAAAATGAAAGAGCCGTGCAAGTTGGTCAGCGTTTATTTTTGCAAAACTGTGCACAATGCCATGGTTCAAATGCGAAAGGTGCAGCCTCTGGCTTTCCTAATCTAACTGATAACGATTGGCTATATGGTGGTTCTGGGGACAAGATTAAGGAAACGTTAATTTTAGGTCGTCGTGGTGCTATGCCAGGTTGGTTAAACAGCATGGGTGAGGACGGTGTAGCCGAAGTTGTTGCATATACACTTAGTTTAAGTGGCCGTGACGTTGACCTTAGTTTGAAAGAAGCAGGGAAAGCAAGGTTTGTAATTTGCTCTGCATGTCATGGAATAGATGGTAAAGGAAATCAAATTCTTGGGGCCCCTAACCTGACAGATAATATATGGCTATATGGTGGTAACCAAAAGAACGTAACGCAAACCCTTTATTATGGACGTAACGGAGTAATGCCTGCATTTAAAGAGACGCTTGGTGAAGATAAGGTGCATGTTGTAGCAGCTTTTGTTTACAGCCTGTCTCAAAGTAAGTAAAAAACGACGATAAAAGCCTCGTATTACCGGGGCTTTTTTGTGTCCGAGTCAGTATACTCCCTACCCAATAATCAGATATTTCACCTAATATTAAAGAAGAGTTCAAGCATTATGGAAGAATTAGACAGTAAGCCATGGTACAAGCAGTTTTGGCCTTGGTTCTTAATCTGCATTCCCTTGTCGTCATTTATTGTTGGCGGAGTTGTCGTGAGTTATGCAACCGATGGGACAAACAGCTTAGTAGTTGATGATTACTATAAAGAAGGCAAAGCTATTAATGCTAGGCTAGATAAAATTGAAAAGGCTAAGGAATTAAATATTATAACGACCTTAAACATCACTGATGATTTTATCTCAGTTGAATTTCTATCCGGGGCTCCGAAAACTAAACAAGCACTTAAATTAGACTTTTATCATGTTACTCAACAAGACAAAGACTTCAATGTATTGTTAAGCGCTGATGCTAATGGCATTTATAGGGCACAAACCGTTACGAGTATCAACGGGAAATGGCGATTGCGCCTCACACCACTTGACGAAAGTTGGAAGGTTCAGAATACTGTTATTTTGCCTGCGTCTACGGCGATCCAATTCAATCCATAACGGCGGTACCCATTATCAATGGCTATTAATGTATCGAAGGACGCTTGTTTTCACTGCGGTCTTCCTAATTTAGAAGGTGACAAATATCCTGTTACCATTCTCCACAAAACGCATCATTTGTGCTGTCCAGGTTGTCAAGCAGTTGCGCGTTCCATTGTTGAAAATGGCTTAGAGAGTTACTACGAATTTAGAACAGAGCCTGCAACAAAAGGCGATGCAGCACTTGATAACACAATGAGCAAACTCGCTGTGTATGACGAGCCAGAACTACAAGAAGAGTTTGTTTTTGATAATGGCAAACACAAGCAAATACAGTTAACTGTGGAAGGTATAACTTGTGCGGCCTGTGGGTGGCTAATAGAAAAACAACTCGCCCAGGTGGTCGGCGTTCAACAGGTCGCTGTCAATGTGGGTGCTCGTCGAGCAATGATTACGTGGAATGATAAAGAAATTAAACTTTCTCAGCTACTTAAGCAACTCAAGAGCATAGGATACGAATCCCTTCCCTTTCAGGCTGACAATCACGAAGCCTCGTTTAAAAATGAACAAAAAAGTTATTTAAAAAAATTAGGATTAGCGGGCTTAATGACCATGCAGGTTATGATGTTAGCAATGGCACAATATTTTGATTTATTTGGTAATATTGAAGCCGAAACCACACGATTTTTTAACTGGGTAAGTCTAGTTTTAACAACTCCTGTTGTATTGTATTCAGGCAGCGTCTTCTACCTTAGTGCTTTAAAAGCCACAATGGCAAAAACAATCAATATGGACATATCGGTTACCATCGCTATATTTTCAACCTATATTGCTGGTTTAATAACTGTTAATAATGTTGATGCAGAAGTCTATTTTGAATCAATTTGTATGTTCGTGTTCTTTCTCCTTATTAGTCGTTATTTAGAACAACGGACTCGACATAAAGCGAATCAAATATCCTCAAATATGTTGAAACATATCCCTGTAACCGCCTATAAATGGATAAACGGTGAACTTACTTCAGTATTGGCAAAGCAATTACAAATTAATGATTTAGTGCTCATCAAGGCAGGTGAAATTGTGCCTGTTGATGGAGAGATCACCGTGGGACAGGCAACAATCGATGAATCGATGTTAACTGGTGAATTTGAATCTGTTGACAAACAACCGGGCGCACGTGTTTATGGTGGTACGTTAAATCAACTCGGGGTTATTACTATTAAAGTAACTAAAACGCTCAAGTATGCGACGGTAAATCAAATTTTGCGATTACAAGAAGCGGCAATGGTAAATAAACCTAAAGTCGCTTTAATGGCAGACAGGCTGAGTAGACATTTTAGTATTATAGTATTGGCCTTCACTGCGTTTACATATGCATTTTGGTTCTTGCAAGACAGTCCTCATGCGTTCTGGATAGCTATTTCTGTGCTCGTTGCTACCTGCCCTTGTGCGCTTGGCTTAGCAACACCCTCAGCGTTGACCTGCGCCATGGCAAAGCTAAATAAGAGCGGCATACTACTCAAACGCGCAGATGCACTCGAACAACTTACCGAAATCTCTGACATTGTGTTCGACAAAACAGGCACACTAACCCGTGGCGAGTTTTCTATAGAAAAAATATGGACCGCAGATGCATCTCAGAAATACACGCTTCTATCTATTGCGACGGCGTTAGAGGTAAGATCTGAGCACCCTATTGCAAAAGCATTTTCGAAATTCGATATTCATATTCAGCATCAACACATTAATAACTTTAACGTCAGTGTTGGCAATGGTGTTTATGGGACTATCGATGGCCATGGTTATCAGTTGGGCTCTGCAAATTTTATTGGTATAGATGTTAAAAGTGAATCAGTAAATGAATTCGTCGATGCGTCAATCATCCTTGCAAAAGATGGAGATGTCGTGGCTGCTTTTTGGTTAGCAGACGAAATAAAACACGACGTCGCTGACATATTAAGCAAGTTAAGCGGATATGAAACAAGTATATTGAGTGGCGATAGCGAAAAAAACGTACATGCTATTGCAGTTAAATTAGGCATTGGTAAAACCTATGCGCAATGCACTCCGCTGCAAAAACTAAAGACCATTAAAACACTGCAACAGCAAGGTAAAAAAGTACTAATGCTAGGTGATGGTATTAATGATGCTCCTGTACTCGCTGCTGCCGATGTATCAGTAGCAGTGGGAAATGCATCAGACCTAGCTAAAAATGCAGCTGACGTCATATTACTCAACGCCCAATTAAATTCTCTGGTTCTGCTATTGTTTATGGCTAAAAAAGCTCGGCGTACAGTAAAGCAAAATATGGTGTGGGCAATTGGTTACAATGTACTTGTTTTACCATTAGCGATGGCTGGTTTTCTAACCCCTTGGATGGCCGCGCTTGGTATGTCTATTAGTTCAATTATTGTGGTTTATAATTCAACCCGTCTGCTTAGAGATTAAGGTAAAGAAAAATGGATAAGCGCTTATGAGTATCATTTATGTATTAATCCCCCTAGCAATTATTATAGTGGGTATTGGCGTGATCATATTTTTTTGGGCCGTAAGGTCAAATCAATTTGAAGATTTGGATCGACAGGGGTACAGCATTTTGTTTGATGACGACATCAACAAGGAAAGCGTTAATACAAATGAACAAAAAGACAAAGTTGATGACACCGAAGATAGTAAATAATGTTCGAAATTAATTACATTGGTGCGTTCTTTATCGGCATTGCAGGCGGCGTTCATTGCATCGGCATGTGTGGCGGCATAGCAAGTGCTTTTTCATTTGCGATCCCTAAGGACCAGTCCCAACTTCCTTATATATTTTCATACAACCTTGGTCGCATTATTAGCTACACAATAGCAGGGGCAATCACCGGTTTTGTAGGTGGCATGGCGACGGTCAATCTTCAATCTAGCTTACCCATCTTACAAATCATTAGTATTGTATTTTTAGTTTTATTAGCACTCTATATTGGCGATTGGTACAAAGGTCTATCTCTACTGGAGAAAATGGGGGGTAAGCTTTGGAGAAAAATATCTCCCTTGTCTAAAAAACTAATTCCGTTTAAAAATCCACTATATACGCTGGCTTATGGGATGATCTGGGGCTGGCTTCCTTGTGGATTAGTTTACTCAGTGCTTACGTGGTCGTTAGCTAGTGAATCGGCAATGCAAGGTGCATTAGTGATGTTCTCATTTGGTTTAGGAACACTACCCACTCTTATAGCAACAAGCCTAGGTGCTAGTTTTTTAGTACCTATTTTTCAACATAAAATGACACGGAAAGTCATTTCGGCCCTGCTATTTGCTTTTGCTTTGAGCTTGACCTTGAATCTACTTGTGGGTAATAATTAACTGTAAACGAATCAGAAGGAGGATGTTATGGCAAAGGATTCTGAACTTTCGATCCACTGTCAAAGTTGCAGTTTTAGTCACTTGTATTTACCTGTTAGTTTAAACAAAGCCCAACTCGAGGCGCTAGACGATATTATACAACCAGATTTCGCCCTGCCTTACCCCATCTGAATCTTGTCCTAAAGCCGATAAGGTTTTTAATGGCATGCTTTGATCTGTGGCAATATCGTCGCTAGCACCCTAAACAAAAAAAGACTCATAATGTAAGTAGCTACAACAGTTTTGGAGAAACCTATGTTTAATTGTAAAAAAATATTAGCAGTTACCGACCCTACCCTTGAGCAGCAGTCATCTTTGCTAAGAGCTCTGAGCATCGCCGAAAAAACCGGCGCAAAAATTATTGCACTGAGTTGTGTCTATGATAAATCCTATGACATGACAGCCGTGCTTACCAGTGACGAGCGTTTCAATATGAAGCAGGCAATGGTTGAGCATGAGAAAGCAAAGCTAGATGCCTTAGTAAAACGACTAAAATGCGAAAATAATGTAGAAGTCGTCATTACTTGGCATAAAAAATTACATGAGTCAGTAATAAATACTTGCAGCGAATATAAATGTGACTTGATTATAAAATCGACTAAAAAGCATGGATTGTTAGCATCGACCCTATTCACTCCAAGTGACTGGCACATTGTGCGTAATTCTTCTGTGGATGTTCTCTTAGTAAAATACCACGAATGGCCTCAAGGTGGGACTATAGTGAGCTCAATCGGAGTTTCAGCGAAAGATGATGCCCACACATGCTTGAATGACAAAGTGGCTGAGACTGCTTTTGCTTTATCGAAAATGCTCAATTCAACGCTACACTTGGCAAATTCATTTGCGGGAGCACCAATACATATCGCGGTGGAAGTCCCTCATTTCTCTCCCGAGGTTTATAATAAATCAGTACAACTACGACATACTATGACATTGCTGGAACTTGGTGAAAAGTACAAATTAGACAACGCTAATATCCATGTGTTAGAAGGATTACCTGAAGACATTATTCCTGCGTTGTGTAAAGAATATAGTGCGGATTTGTTAGTCATTGGTTCGGTTGGTCGTAAAGGGCTATCTGCTGCGCTTCTCGGCAATACCGCTGAGCTGATTATTGACGGAGTTGAGTGCGATACGCTCGTCGTAAAACCAACAAAAGATTAAGTTAGTATAGCGTTGTATTATTAATAAACTATTTCGATACTCAGTATCGACAAAACTTTAACAAGGATGCACATGAAAATTGGACTTGCGCTTGGTGCTGGTGCCGCTAGAGGTTGGGCGCATATTGGGATTATTAGAGCATTGCAAAAAGCGGGTGTTCAGATAGATATTATCGCCGGCTGTTCCATTGGGGCCTATGTTGGAGCCGCATTTGCCAGCGGAAAGTTAGATGAATTAGAGGAATGGACAAACACACTAACCGAGTGGCAAGTATTTAAACTCCTGGGTGTTGGATTTAGACGAGGTGGATTAGCTAGCGGCCAAAAAGTATTTGATAAATTAAAAAGTGATTTTTGTACCTCTACTTTCGAGGCTATGAACATTCCATTTGCTTGTGTTGCAACTGATCTCTATTCCGGTAAAGAAGTGGTATTTAATAAAGGTGAAATTGGTGACTCGATTCAAGCGTCTTGTGCTATCCCAGCTCTTTTCAGCCCTGTCGACCATAAAGGCAGATGGTTAGTTGACGGTGCCGTTGCTAATCCTGTTCCGGTAAATCAATGCAGACATATGGGGGCTGATTTTGTTATTGCAGTAAACCTTAGTGCTGACTTTCGTCCTAGGCTGATTGAAAAGTGCGAACTTGATCATGAAGAAAATCAAAGAAAAACAGATGCTATGCTTGATAGAGCAGACGATAGCTTTATAAAAAAATGGCTGTCACCAGATCCGAAGCCGAACAAGAGACTATCACCAGGAATTGTGGGTGTCATGAGTAGTTCTCTAGAAATCCTGCAAGCTAGAGTAACGCGCTCAAGACTTGCTGGCGAGCCACCTGACATTCTCATAGAACCACAATTACATGATGTAGGCATGCTTGAATTTTACCGTGCGAAAGAAGTTGCAGAAAAAGGAAAACAAGCAGTTGAGCGCTTATCTCAACAAATTGCTTTTCAATTAAATTTGGTAGGTAAAATGTAGTTATTGGCTCGCTATAGCCGTTATGCGTAACGCCTTGGTTTGCAGCTTCAGGCCTTTCCTGCGCTCGAACCACTCATCATTGAGCATCAGGATCCCGGCAGTTACCATTTCACCGGTTTTTGTAGTCTCGTCAAGGTTTTTATCGCTGAACTGAAGCATTAAACCATTTACGGTTGGCATCATAAATGATAAAAAACTTCCCATCTCATTAAAAAATGCTTCGTACTGTTCATACAAGAACTGCATTTCTTCAAACGTATATTCAGTCTTTAAATACTCAGGTTTGGTTTCAAGTTGAACTGATATATCACACCTATTCGACGGCTCTTCAAAATCAATAACAACAAAGGCATTAGCTAAATTCAATGCTTTCTCTGAACGAATGGTAAATCGGTTTTCTGCTGTCACTATCAAGGGGATCTGAACTTTTTGAGTGCTGATACGTGCCTTATTAATAGTACAAAGTTTACCTGTCCCAACATGCATAAAACCGAACGCAAATTGGAGAGCCTGAGTATCCTCATTATCTAACTTTTTGATATGGCTATAAAACGTCTTGTATCTGACTTCTACTTCATCAGCAATTGCTGGCTGCACTAAAAACATCGCCAATACAGCAGCTACAACAGTTTTGTGCATTACATATGCTCCTTATTCACTCTAATCATTTGCTTTAATTCCACAACGTAATCATCACCACGCTCAGAATACTTAGTTAAACCTTCGGATAATGCAATAGCCGAAATTGGCTCCATGTTACTGCGAAGTCGTTTACGTATGTTACGCATATCCCGATAAGCATCATGCCTGTTTAAGTTCCGCATATAGGTGTACATCGCCCTAGATAGATTATGAAACTTTGCAACTTCGTGCTCCGCGTCGTCATTGCGACGTTTAGGGACAAACCCACAGCCTTTCTTAAAGCACCAAAGACCAAAAAAATTATATCCTTTAAGGGCAAATCGTGACGTTCCCCAAGCCGATTCGTTTGCCGTTTGTACTAGCACTAATGCTACGGGAATAATATCAACCTTAGTTAAAAGCTGGTCAAAGGTGGCGTCTAAGTCGTCGCCCATATCAGCTCTGTATTCTCGTGCTAACCAAACAAGCTCTTCCATCTGTTTTTCAGTAATCATTTCGCCAGATATATGCTTTGCTCTTAAACCCTGAATAAATTCTCGTTGCATCAAAATATGATTATTTTGAGTTTCTATTGAGGGCTTAAGATAACTAAAAAAAGCTTTCTTTTTATCGGTAGTATTGTCGAATTTATTGAAATCAGGAATAGGCCTTTTAGCCGATTCACTTTGTGGGACCGTTTGAATTGCCGACTTTTCAGGTTGCATTGAATATATGGCAAACAGAACGAGGACAAGCACGATGGTTGCAATCGAAATAATTTTAAATTTATGCATCAAAATGCGTTTCCTCAGCGTTGGTAGTCGGTTCCAGTTGCTGAGCTTCGCCTTTTACCCCAAACAAGTCATTATACAAAATACCTATAACGTTATAATACAAAGGCACTATCCAAATAAATGCCAATCCAAACGTTATTATACCGAGCAGAAATAAAACCAAAAAAATAGCGAATAAGAGAGTAAGTTGCAACAGATATTGGTTGCACATTTGAATGGATAATTTTATCGCAATAAAAGGACGTAGTTGCTTATCAGCTATTAGCAATTTAGTAAAAACAGTCGTGATAAAAATATAGATTGCCGGCAAAATAAATAAAGTCATACCTACCTGAATTAATAATGAAACAATCAATTCTGCGGCCGCTAACCATAGTATGAGGGGAACATACATAAACAAGCTCATAACATTGATGGGTTGTTTGCGTTCAGTTTGAACTGCCAACATACACATACCAGCCATTAGCGGCGAGAAACAGACTGTCAATAACATATTAAAAAAATAGGTTTCAGTTTGCAAAGTTTCAAGTTGCCCAACCGTTTCAATATTATAAATATTAAAAAATGCAACGAATGATGCTAATCCAATAAACAATAAAATAAACATACATCGAAGAATTACAGGAAAATTTTGCTTCGTAGCAGCATTTCCACGTTCAAACAGGCTTTTAAGATCTAAATTATAATTTTGTGATGATGCTTTATTCATTGAATACTAAGTTTCCATGTTAATTTTGTGCTAGTAGTCTACTTACGTTTTTAACCACCGCGTTTATTGTATAGTCTAGTTGTATTTTTATGGATCTTGCAACGATATAATTAAAACTATTAATACCGGAAGAAACGCCTTTTCTTAAAACACTTCAGTTAACCATTAAGCACTAAAAATAAGGCCATAACGATGAGAACAACACCCATTATCCGGTCAAATATGTAGCTGTTTAACTCATAAAATGCTCGCACCCGTTTATGAGTAATAACAATCGAAAGGAATATAAACCATGCGGCTGTAGCGATAGCCATATACAAACCATAAATTATTTTGTGGCTTAGTAATGTATTGGACGAAATGGCCACAGTAAAAACAGACAAAAAGAATAATGTTGCCTTTGGATTTACCCCGTTAGTAATAAAACCTAACATAAATGATTTAAAGAAACTTTTAGGTTTACCTGTCGCAGGGGCAACTTGCCTTTGAAGGTTAGGTTGACTTCTAATGGCACTGATGCCTATCCAAGCTAAGTAGCCAGCCGCCAAATACAACAATATGTTTAGTAACCAAGGGGTGGTTTGTATAATAAGACCAATACCTATCAACGAGTAAGTAACATGCAAAAGTATACCTGAGCCAATACCTACACTTGTTGAAATTGCGGATACTCTTCCTTGCTGAATACTTTGTTTTAATACAACAGCGAAATCTGGACCCGGGCTAGCGACAGCAAAAAAATGAATTACGGCTATTGAGAAAAATTCTAACCAGTTAAAAGTAGTCACCCCCATTATTGATTTACCTTAATAGGAAGTGTTTGACTTGCACCCCACTCTGACCAACTAGCATCATACACTTTGACGCAGCCGGCGCCCAGTGATACTGCAGCCTGTGCAACGATACAGGCTGTAATGCCGCTACCACAGCTAGTAACAATTTCTTTATGCAGGTTGATATTATTATCCTCAAATATAGTCTCTAATTCATCAACGGATTTAAAAACACCAGCGTTTTGCAAGCTGGCATAATGAATATTTACAGACCTTGGTATATGACCTGCTCTCATATTGGCTCGGGGCTCAGGTTCCAATCCTTTATATCTGCCGTTACTTCTAGCATCAATGATCTGTATTGAACCCGCTGCTGTTTGTGACTCAAGCATTGCTAGTTTCGTGCTAATGTATTCAGCATCGACGAACGACATTGTAGACGTAGGCTTAATCTGGACATCCGATGTTGACTCAGCCCTTGTTAGTGTTGTGATCGTTGGGTGCTTGCCTTTGATCCACTCTGGCAAGCCACCATCAAGGGTCTTAACATTGGTAAAACCCATCGAGATAAGCATAAACCAAGCCCTTGACGCACAAAAATTACCAAAGTCATCGTACACGATAATTTCATCATCTAAGCGCAACCCTAGTTTTTGAGCGGCATATTGAAACACCTCTACAGAAGGCATCATATTGGTAAATGGTTTATGTTTATCAACAAACTCATGTTCAAAATCAAACAATAGCGAATTAGGTATGTAAAGCGGTGAGGAGTCTCTCACTACATCTGGCTTTGATGCCGGTGCATTTGCCATTGTTGTGAAAAGTATTTTGACTGTATTGGTGGCGATTAACTCAATCTTTTGAGCTAGCTCGTTACAGCGAATTGTTGTAGATATCATGAGGAATACAAGCCAAAAACGTCATCCAATATAAAGTTGCACAATTAGACCATGATTTTGTCATACATAGAAGTTCGTAAAAGAAATTAGCACCTTATACAATAATTGAATCGATTGATGAGTACATATTATTGAAGTATTCGCTATTTAAACGATAGGTTTAATTGTTATTACACCTCGTAGATTCAAAAACAAGAATAAGCAGATCTATAGAATAGGCTCCCACTTTATTGAGTTTCGGGGGAAAGTCTGGCCTTCGTAATAATGAAGTGCGGTATGTCATTTTCTGACTCCGTTATTTACCAGCAACATTATTTATTATTCAGAAAAAAGTTGATAAGATTTACAGCAGTTCCCCTACGCACGTTTTCAACAAGTTACCTACGGGCAAGTAAGCGCGATGACAGGTTAGCTGCTATTCTCATGAATATTGTCGATGTGACCACCTAAAGCCGATGCCAGTGTTAGTTTTATGTACCGCTATTACACTATAACTTGCCTGATAGCTTAGATTTGGATTGAGGAAACATTTAATCTCTAGATATTTACCGCCAAAATAGTCAATTTCAGTGTGGCAATTTTTAACAAAAATACCACCTGAACACCAATTCTCTGTTTCAAATACACCATATTTTTTTTGTCCATCCCATATTTCAACTAGTTCGACTACTTGCGAACGGACAGCATATCGATGTTCCATAAAAAAACCTCATGATTTGCAATCATCGGATAGTTATTTGTGACCAATTTAAGCCTCAACGTAAAGTATAGCCGCTCACGTAAAAAATGCTATAAAACGCCGTCGTAATTCTAAGTCAACAGGAGGCGTAGTAAAACATGAGTAATCAGTCTGCTTTGATCAATTGCAATCGCTCTAAAAAAATCTTGGATTTTTCTTCTTGTTAGTTCAATTGTTCGCTTTTTTTTAGCGAAAACAAGAAATGTGTTCTACTCTTTATATAAAATCAACCAAGGAGAATACTCATGCTCCAGTTAAATAAAAAGAAAATATTACTTACCACTGCTGCACTATTGATCGCTGGCACTGTCCATGCAGATGATAACAATGTCCTGATCACGAAAGCAAAATCCGCAGCACCGTCCATGATTAGTGCCAATGCCACAATAATGTATCGTGGAAAAGTACTCGTAGAAGGGAGCAACGACTGGATCTGCTTGCCAGAAACCATGCCCGATGACAATTCGCCGATGTGCAACGATGCAGTGTGGATGGAAATGATGGCCGCAGTAGGCGCTAAAACCGCTTTCACTGCAAGCAAAATGGGATTTTCCTATATGTTACAAGGCGATGGAGGTGTGTCCAACTCCACCCCCTACCATGCAGACCATATGAATGCGCCCGACTTTATTAAGGAAGGTCCGCACCTGATGATCATTGTGCCCAAAGCTGCACTTAAGGGCATTACCAATGACCCTCAATTGGGTGGCCCTTATGTGATGTGGGGCGAAACAGATTATGCACATATTATGGTCCCAGTGGCGGATAGGAAGTAAGTTACACCAAGAACCAAATATAAGTATACGCCGAAAGGTCGCCGCTTTGGATGTTGAGAGGGACTGACTTTTATAGCACCTGTAATGTAACATCCACAATGCCCGTGCATGTTGCTGGGCATAATGTTTAATTGCTCTGGTTTAATGGTTGAGGATACTTCGATAAAAATAATATTCTACTAATCGATTTATTCTTAAATCAAAAAAAGTTGAATTTACTAGTTCAATGATTAAACAACGCTTTGGTGTTCGAGTTCAATCGGGAGACGCAAGTTTTCCGAGTAACAGCTGCGACAATCATTGGCACGAACTTCCAATCAAATTTGAACGGCATGTGACGGCTCTTGCAGTTCTATTGTAGTTTATAAGCATCGGATTTCGAACGCCACCTAGGCCTGTTAAATAACAATTGAGCCTTATAATTATCTAAAAATAATATAACAATACCCAAGTTTAGAACCTACAGAAGACATAAGGTTACCAGATATTAAGTTTTAAAAATCAGATTATGACATTGTATCTAGAATCGTGTGACAGCCCGCTTAAGTAGCTTGGATTTTTTGCTTGTGATGACGGCTGTTATTACGAAGGTGTAGAGTTTCAGTAAGAAACAATAATATGGAGGTCAAAAACTCTATATCTGTATTTTAGCTGTTTTTACAATCAAGTAAAAAAACAATTAGCTATGGAGGTATTCAATGGTATTTAGAATGTCAGGTTTTGGTGATGCCTGTCATAAATCCCTTTAGAATCAAAGGAAATGGTGCCCGGGGCCGGACTTGAACCGGCACACTCTTACGAGCGAGGGAGTTTAAATCCCTTGTGTCTACCAATTTCACCCCCCGGGCACTGATACTGCGACTTCACAAACTAGCATTTCTTGGAGGCGGAACCCGGAGTCGAACCGAGATTCACGGATTTGCAATCCGGTGCATAGCCATTCTGCCATTCCGCCGCAATACTGTTACTTTCACATTAACTCAATCAAAAAAATTGGAGCGGGAAACGAGATTCGAACTCGCGACCCCGACCTTGGCAAGGTCGTGCTCTACCAGCTGAGCTATTCCCGCTCTGTAATGTGGTGTGCATTCTAACCTCTAAATAAAACCTGTCAACACTAAATCTTAAAGAAATATTTTGTTTTGTTAAAAATTGTACAGTTCGTTGCTATTTTGCACTGAAACGACCAAAACCGACCTTTAGACCTTACTTAATTGTTTCCATGCAGCCTTGGTGTAAACGACCATAGACCAAACTGACAGCACCGCAGAGAAATACAATAATATTGTACCTAACGTTACCCAGTAGATTGGAATGCCCATAAACTCTTCTAAACCAGAGAGTAAGCCAATGAGTGCAAGCATTTGCGCCATCGTTTTAGACTTTCCTATAAATGACACCTGAACTGTTGCCGAGCTACCGTGCTGTCCCATCCATTCGCGTAATGCGGAAACATAAATTTCACGCATTAATAATGCAATAGCTGGAACCGTTATCCAAACGCTAGCATAGCTATGGGTTACCATAAGTAATGCTGCTGCAACAATTAACTTATCAGCCACTGGATCAAGAAACGCACCAAATGGCGTTGATTGTTTCAATTTCCTAGCTAAGTACCCATCTATCCAATCAGTAATGGCGGCTAGCCAAAATATAAATGCGCCAGCTTGATGAGCCCATCGCCAATCAAGAAAATAAACACACACAAATACAGGTATCAATATGACTCTGAACATGGTGATAATGTTGGGGATAGTCCACATACTTAATAAAAACCTTGGTCTACTTCTGTATTATGCACCCATGATACCAGAACAGCTTCAATTAAGAATGCAAATGATCATATATGATATCGGCAAGGTCAACACTTATACCAGGAACCCTGCTAATTTCCTGTTTACTCGCCTTCTTTAGACCTTGCAGCCCACCTGAATATTTTAGTAAAGATTGTCGTTTTTTGGGCCCTATCCCCGGAATACCCTCTAAAGTCGAGGTTGTTTTAACTTTTTGACGTTTATTACGATGTCCTAGTATAGCGAAACGATGCGATTCGTCTCTAATGTGCTGTATTAAATGCAAACCTGGTGAATCACTTTCCATCGGGATCGTTTCGTAAGACCCTGCTCTGATTATAGTCTCAAGCCCTGCTTTGCGACTGCTACCTTTGGCTACGCCGATAAGCATAGGTTTAAACTCAGATGGCCAATCCTCAAAATGGGTTTCGGCTTGCGATAACTGCCCTTTCCCGCCGTCTATAAAAAGAATGTCAGGTAGCTTAGCGTCTGCATTAGGCGATTTGTATCGTCGTTTCAGAGCTTGCGCCATCGCAGCGTAATCATCCCCGGGAGTAATGCCTTCAATGTTAAATGTTCTATAATCACTTTTCAGCGGGCCATCTCGATTAAAAACAACACACGAAGCAACTGTTTGCTGCCCGGAAGTGTGGCTAATATCAAAACACTCCATGCGAGTAATAGGTGTGTCTCTTTCAATCGTTTTCTCTAAATCTACATAACGTGCAAACATAGATTTTTGTTGGTTCTGTTGAGTTTCAAGGGCGTTGTCCGCATTTTTATTAGCCAATTGTAAATATTGACGTTTTTCATCTCTAACGCCCTCAAAAAACTTAACCTTATATCCAGCTTCAATTGATAATACTTTTTCAATATCATCCATTTCCGGAAATTTAATGGGAATCACGATTTGTTTTGGGATTGTCTTATTTCCAGCAAGATAAAATTGCAGAATAAAAGACTGGAATACAGTTTCATCCTCGATATCCCTTGGAATTTTAGGAAAAAAGGATTTACTGCCAAGCAACTGGCTATCCCGAATAAATAATGCTTGGACACAAGCATAACCATTCTTAAATGAAAAGCCAAACACATCCATTTCTTCCTGATTACCGGTAACAAACTGTTGTTCCTGTATGCGCCGAAGTGCGCTAATTTGATCTCTATAACGCGCTGCGCCTTCAAAATTTAACGCAATACTCGCCTGTTCCATTTTATTTACTAATGAAGCAATAACCTCAGAATTTTTTCCTCGTAGGAATAAAGTTGCTAAATTCACCTGCTCTGTATACTCATCATCACTCACGTACCCTTCCACACAAGGTGCAGAACAACGTTTCATTTGATATTGCAAACAAGGCCTGCTGCGAGCACGATAATAACTATCTTCACATTGTCTAATTGGAAATATACGTTGCATTGATCTTAAGCTTTCTCTTACTGCCCAAGCACTGGGATAAGGACCAAAATAGGTGCCTTTGAGTTTTTTAGTGCCCCGATGAAAGCTTAGACGAGGATGTTCATGTTCGGAAAGGAAAATAAACGGATAAGATTTATCATCACGCAGCACAACGTTATAGCGAGGCCGATATTTTTTTATGAAGTTATTTTCAAGTATGAAAGCTTCAGTTTCGCTCGATACCACAGTCACGTCCATTTTAGCGATATGGGTAACTAATGATTGAGTTTTTACACTATCGACGGTCTTACGAAAATAAGAGCTAACCCGTTTCTTTAGGTTTTTAGCTTTACCCACATAAATAACTTCATCTCTAATGTTATACATTCGGTAAACACCAGGTTTTGAAGTCAGATTCTTTAAGAAAGCCTCGGAATCAAATAGAGGTTGGTCGCTCATTATTATTCGGTTTGTATAAGCTTATGGCGCAATGCTAGATGTGTCAGTTCGACATCCGAACTCACATTAAGCTTATCAAACATGCGATAGCGATACGTGTTAACAGTTTTAGCGCTGATACTAAGATTTACCGCAATTTCTGGAACCCTCGTTCCTCTGGTTAACATCATCGTAATTTCTAACTCACGATCTGATAAACTTTCAAAAGGGTTGTCGCGATTAAGGGAGGTACTGCCAATAGCCAATGCTTGTGCTACATCCGCAGATATATAACGTTGACCGGAGGATACCTTATAAATTGCATTTACCATTTCAACCGGGTCAGCATCCTTAGTCAAAAAGCCATGAGCGCCAGCTTGCATTATCTTTGTTGGTATAGGATTCTCTTTGTGCATTGATAGACAAATGATACGAGTGCTATCACAAAACCGCAAAATTTTGCGAGTTGCCTCCAAGCCACCAATACCCGGCATACTCACATCCATCATAACGATATCAGGTGGGTTTTTTCGACATTGTTCTACCGCTTCTTCACCGCTGCCGACAGATGCAATGACGTTAAAGTCTTTAACATCATTTAGTATACGACTGATCCCTGTCCTAACGAGCTCATGGTCATCAACCAATAAAATCTTGATCACGTAGGAACCTCAAATTCTTATTATTAAATTAAAGCAAATTAATACAGAAACATAGTATCATATAAAAACATACATATTGAAATAGGTTTGTATAACAATCGTACTGATTTATATGAATAATTAATATTAGAAAAAAGTAATTGTTGCTACTTTGAAGCACAGCTGTTTACTTTGTAATTGATATAGCTGATTTAGTCGAAATTTCTTCACAAACCGGCAATTTTCAATTTATTAGCATTTGATTTGTACCGTTCGAAAACATCTTAAGTGCTACGATATATATATTCCGAATAGCACCATGACAAATATTCACGAGCAATTCCCTGAAATTTTGATTACTCCTGCTTCTGTGGTCAGATACTTGCAGTCAAAAGCAGTATTGGGCTTAAAATTTAGGATTGATGCGAACTGCAGCGGAACAATTGAAAACTTCTTTTACTTTTTAAAGACTGCATGATTGCTATCAGTTATTCAGTTGAAGAACAAACAGTCGAGCTAGGACTTAAATGAATTTGGCAGCGAACGGAGAACTCAATGAACAAAAGCATATAGAGTGTAATTCTGACCTTTGTCAATTTTGTAACAAGCAAACGCAAACTCTCAGTTTAGCAACCTGGATTTTAGTTTGAATTTTACAATAAAAAAAGGCCTAAACATTGTTTAGGCCTTCTAAAATGGCGGAGAGTAGAGGATTCGAACCTCTGGAAGATTTGACTCTTCGTCTGATTTCAAGTCAGGTGCATTAAACCGGGCTCTGCCAACTCTCCAAATTTTTACAATTTAGTCTACTTGCGTCTTCATGCTACGCACAGTAAATTATAATCTTACAAAGTCTGCTTATTCAGCATCTAATTTTTTATTAACCGCAGTCCTCTTTGAAGACGAGCGCATATTAAGGGGCAAACTGGCTGTTGTAAAGTGTTTACACAGAAAAAAGTGATTTTTTTTGTTTGTTTGAACAATTTTCACGCATTCCTGTAATAATATGGATTAGTTAGCGAAAACTACTTGAAATATGGAACCAAACACCATACAAAGTATCTAACAAATAACCAAGTGTTTTACTCAATTATAATTTAACGTGGAGACGTACAAATGGAACAACGTTCAGTCTATTCGACTTCTGGCAATCGGTCAGCGGTAGAAATTAACAAGGTTTTGAAAAATACCTACTTATTACTGTCTATGACTCTAGTGTTTAGTGCAGTATGTGCTTGGATTACAATGGGTATGAATTTAGGTGGATTTGCGAGAATTGGTCTTATGTTGGCAGCGTTTGGTTCTTTATTCGCTGTGTCAAAATATGCCAATTCAGCCGCAGCATTGCCATTAACATTTTTATTCACTGGTTTAATGGGTGCGGCTCTCGGTCCACTGTTAAGTTATTACGTAGCAGTGGGTTACCCAGGCCTCATTATGGAAGCTTTCGGAACAACGGCTGTTATTTTCGTCGCTTTATCTGGCTATGCAATAACGACCAAGAAAGATTTTAGTTTTTTAGGTGGCTTTTTAATCGTAGGGCTTGTTTTTGCTATTATTGCTAGTATCGCGAATATATTTTTTGCCGTACCTGCAGTCCATTTAGCTATCAATGCGGTTATCGTGTTTATATTCTCTGGTTTCATCCTTTATGACACTAGCAGAATTATAAAAGGCGGCGAGACCAACTATGTTATGGCTACTGTATCGCTTTACTTGAACATTTATAACTTGTTCACAGCACTACTTGCCTTGCTAAATGCGTTTGGCGGCGACGATTGATTTGTGTTATTAATTATGGAAAACACCCCTTTTAGGGGTGTTTTTGTTTGTTATGAAAAAATTTCTCATATTCGTTACCCGTTCTCCATTTGATTCTTTGAATGGACAAACTGCCCTATCCTTTTGTGAAGCTGCAATTGCATTAGGACATGAAATAGAGCATGTGTTTTTTTATCAGCAAGGCATTCAACATGCTAACGTCGATATTCAGCCAGCTGCTGGTGAGAAGAGTATGCTCACGCAATGGGTTACATTTTCAGAACAAACAAAAACATCGTTAAATGTATGCGTTACTGCGTCAATTAAACGTGGTGTCTTATCAGTAGAAGATGCATCTTATGTAAAGTCACATAGTAATGTTCACCATGCATTCAATCCTGTAGGGATGGCCGAATATTTTTCTGCACTAAATAAAAATGCATCTTCCGATACCAATTCGTTAATCTGTATGCAGTTTTAGAACCTTACCATGACAAAATTACTCATTATTTCAACTAAGCCTCCATATGTCGATAGTGCCTCGCAGGATGCCTTAGAAGCCGCACTTGCAGCCAGTAACGTTGGTGTTGAAGTTAGCTTTGTGTTTTCTCAACAAGGCCTGTATCAGCTATTAGAAAGCCAGAACAGCACTTATCTACAAAAAAGGTCCGTATTAAAACAAATTAAGGCACTTCCGTTGTATGACATCAAAGCAATTTATTATGTGGAAGAACACATGACCGATCTTATGCTTTCGAGCCAGGCATTGACATCAGTGGTAACGCCAATAGATACCAATGCCCTCCAGCAATTATGCGCTGCGTCTAACGCAATTTTACGTTTTTAGTTTAGGATTATTTACGCATGTTAATTGTGTTTTTAGGCTCTGAGTATCAATCGATTGAAGCATTATTGCCGCAGACAAATAGTGAACGGTCCCATGCTGTTATTATTGCGCAGCAAGGTATTTACCAGTTAGATAACATATTACGAGAAATACAAGGACGGCATGACATTGTTATCTATGCACTTCAACGCGACTTACTGGCAACGGGACTGCTTTCAAGAGCCCAAAGTTACGAAAAAGTAAATATTATCGACTTTACAGAATTTGTGACGTTAACAACGCAACATGGCGCATGCATTACCCTACAATAATTGAATGCCAACGTTTTACACAAAGAGTTTAAATAGAAATAGTATGCAACAGTTTTTAGAACATGCGGGCAGAAAAATAGAAACAGACGCTAATGGCTATCTGATCGACTATCTAGAGTGGGACAAACAGCTCGCGTTGGTAATTGCACAACGAGAAGCAATTGAATTAACTGCCGCACATTGGGATGTGGTGCTTTTTGTCAGAGAGTTTTACGAAGAGTACGAAACAAGTCCTGCAATAAGAGTGCTGGTAAAAAGCCTAGCTAATAAATTTGGCCCGGAAGTTGGTAACAGCCGCCACGTTCAACGTTTATTTCCAAAAGGCCCAGCAAAGCAAGCGACTAAAATTGCTGGCCTTCCGAAGCCAGCAAAGTGCCTATAGTTGATATCTAAGCAGACGGTGACATAAGTTCAACACCGTTCATATAAGGCACTAATACCTCAGGTACTTTCACGCTGCCATCAGCTTGTTGATAATTTTCCAGTATTGCGACTAACGTTCTGCCAACCGCTAAACCAGAACCGTTCAAAGTGTGCAGCAATTCTGGCTTTTTCATATCGTGCGATTTGTATCTAGCATGCATTCTGCGCGCTTGAAAATTCCCCATATTGGAACACGAAGAAATTTCTCTATAAGTGTCTTGTGCTGGAAGCCAAACCTCTAAATCATAAGTTTTGCTTGAGCCAAAGCCCATGTCACCCGTGCACAAAAGAACTTTACGATACGCTAATCCCAGTTTTTGTAAGATAACTTCAGCATGACCTGTTAATTCTTCTAGCGCTTGCATTGAATTACTTGGGTGGACCAACTGAACCATCTCGACCTTATCAAATTGATGCTGACGAATGAGCCCTTTCGTATCACGCCCATATGAACCAGCTTCACTTCTGAAACAAGGTGTATGAGCCGTCATTTTTATAGGTAGAGCCTCAAGAGGAAATATTTCATCTCGGGCTATATTGGTCAGTGGTACTTCGGCAGTTGGGATAAGCGACATGCCCAGGCCTTCTTCCGTTGCTGGTCTAGTATGAAATAAATCTTCCCCGAATTTAGGTAATTGCCCCGTTCCGTAAAGACTTTCTGAGTTAACAAGATAAGGAACATAGACCTCTTGATAACCATGCTCTTGAGTATGTGTATCAAGCATGAACTGACCGAGCGCTCTATGCATTCTGGCTACAGCTCCATTCATAACAACAAATCGTGAACCAGATAATTTCGCCGCTGTTTCAAAATCAAGTCCATTATTCAGTCTTGCTGACACATCAGCATGGTCATTAACGTCAAAGTCAAACGTTGGTATTTCGCCCCACCTAAGTACTTCCTGATTTTCACTTTCGTCTTTACCTATAGGCACTTCATCACACGGTAAATTTGGTATTTCTTGATAAATGATATTAAGAGCATTCATTACCTGTTCAAGACTTGATTTAGCCTCTTCAAGCTTTTCACCTAAGCCACTGACATCAGCCAATAAAGGCTCAATATCCTCCCCCGATGCTTTTGCTTGGCCTATTGCTTTGGAACGCACTGTGCGTTCGTTTTGTAAATCTTGGGTTGCAACTTGTAACACTTTACGTTTTTCTTCTAACTCAGTTAGTGCAGCAACATCGAGCGAATAGCCACGTGATTGTAATTTAGCAGCAACTTCGTCAAGGTTATTTCTGAGTAATCGAGGATCTAACATTTTTTATATTATCCTTTGAAAATTAATAAAGCCAACCACACTGAAATAAGACAAACAGTGACGTTGAAAAATACATTTAGCGAGGCTTTAATTATTTCACCTTGCTGAATCAGTAATACTGTATCGAGTGAAAAGGTTGAAAAGGTAGTAAATGCGCCGAGCAGACCAATACCTACTAGTACCCTAAAACCTGTGTTATCTCCATCATCTTGCTGTATAAAAGCATACAACAAGCCCAGAAGAAACGAACCCAATACGTTTACCACAAGAGTACCAAATGGGAAGCTCTTTCCCAATAGATTAGTCGCAATTTGTAGAATAAAATAACGCATGGAAGCGCCCACGGCTCCACCAATTGCTACAAACAAATATATTTGAAAGGTATGCATCTTAATTACTCTCTTTATCTTTTCTCGACTTTCCTTGCGCCTGAGCTTGCGCATCGAGTTGTGCTAAGTAGGCCATTTTAGCACTCAATTGCTTTTCCAAACCTCGATCGGTCGCAGTATAAAAAACCTGTTCCGAAATATCGGCCGGTAAATAAGACTCACCAGCGGCATAAGCATTAGGCTCGTTGTGAGCATAGCGATAGCCTTCGCCATGTCCCATCTGTTTGGCCAAACTGGTAGGTGCATTTCTTAGGTGGCTAGGAACGTCGTAACTTGGTGTGTCATCAATCAGTTGCTGTGCTTTTTTGAAAGCCGAGTATACAGCGTTGCTCTTTGGTGCCAGAGCACAATAAATAATGGCTTGCGCAAGCGCTCTCTCTCCTTCAGCAGGACCTACTCGGTGGTAGAGGTCCCAGCTGTTTAAGCAAACTTGTAATGCCCTAGGGTCCGCATTTCCGATATCTTCAGATGCAATTGCTAGTAAGCGTCTTGCAATCACTAAGGGGTCACCGCCACTTTTCAGTAGTCGACAAAACCAATATAGAGCACCATCGGGGGATGAGCCTCTTACTGATTTATGGAAAGCAGATAACAAGTCATAATAATGGTCACCGTTTTTATCGAACGCTAATGTTTTAGCCCCTGTCGCTTTTTTAATTAATTCCAGGCTTATCTTTTCTCCGTTACTTGCCAAGTCACTGCAAATTTCTATCGACATTAACAAACTTCTTGCGTCGCCATTTGCTTGCGTAACCAGAGCTAGTGCTGCATTTTCTTCGAATTCAATGAGCTTTTTTTCTCTTTCTTGCAAAAATTCAATCGCACTTTCTAGTAGTTTAATTAAATCGTCAGTGCTTAATTTTTCTAAAACAAACACGCGTAAGCGAGAAAGCAAAGCGCGATTTACCGAAAAACTTGGATTTTCTGTTGTCGCACCGATAAGTATAATATGGCCACTTTCTACATAGGGTAGAAATGCATCTTGCTGGCTTTTATTAAAACGATGGATTTCATCTACAAATACGACTTTTTGTTTTACAAACAGGTCTGATGTGCCCGTGGTTAGGGAACCGCCCACTTCGCCAATAGCGGCTCGTATTTCTTTTACTCCTGAATTAATGGCAGAAAGTTCGATTACATCAACATCAAGCTGCTCTGCAATTAAATAAACTAATGTTGTTTTACCTGTGCCGGGTGGCCCCCAGAAAATCATTGAATAGCAGTTTTTCTGCTCGAGCATTCTAGAGATAGTGCCCTGCTCTGAGATTAAATGAGACTGTCCCACATAGTCACTAAGACGTTTTGGTCTTAGTAAACTAGCGAGGGGTTTGTATCCAGAGGATTTCATCTTTCACTCGATAGTAGCAACCATTTAGGTTGCTGGCACTTAGCTCTATTATTGATTACGTTGATCGTCGATAATGTAATTTAGCGGAATATCAAACGAAAACAATGACTGCGGAACCGTTTGATTTTGCGCTATATTTGAAAATACCAATAGGCTCTTCTGTTGCTGTCTATCTGTTGATTGTAGGCGAGAAAGTTCATCACCGTTAAACTCAATGTTCAATGAAACAATATTTGCATTTTCATCTTTTGAGATCACTACAAAACGTGACTGAACTTTCTCAACGGTAACGGTATCCCACTGTTTTTCATCGTCTGAAACAAGCAGCATTAAAGGGTTGTTTTGGGTTATAGAAGCCTGCTGCATTAGCGTTACTTGTTCTACAAAAGGGTCAACATTGTAAACTGTTGTTCCGTCCGCAATTAGAAGCGTCTTATCTGGTAATTGGGTTTCCCAACGCAGCATATTGGGCGTTTTTAAAGTCAATTTGCCGGAAGAATGTTGTAATTCTTTACCCGTAAGATCAGAAATACTTTGTGAAAAGCTAGCTGAGTATGAAACTAATTTGCTGAGTTTAATTTTTAGCTCAGTCTTCGGCATTACCTTCTTCGAGTCTTGCGCAACCGACTCAGCACTTAATGCATTACTGCTCATTGTGATTGAACAAATTCCTACCGTAGCAGCTACACACATAGCTTGTATTCTATTTAAAATTAAACTGAAACGTTCATTTGTGACCAGAGTCAACATAATCTAATCCTTTGGTGGAGGCGGTGCTAATACCTCTCTGTTGCCATTGTGGCCAGGTGAACTTACGACACCGCTCAGTTCCATTTGTTCAACTAAACGAGCCGCTCGGTTATATCCAATTCTAAACTTGCGTTGAACACTTGATACCGAAGCGCGGCGTGTTTGGGTAATGAACGCAACCGCTTCATCATAAAAAGCATCGTTCTCTTGCTCATCGCCATCAACGTTTTCACCCGGTAACAATATCTCCGAGGTCGCTTCCCCATTAAGGATTTCATCAATGTACTGAGGTGCGCCTCTTCGCTTCCAATCTGCAACCACAGCATGAACTTCATGGTCATCAACGAATGCGCCATGAACACGAGTTGTTATACTGGTACCAGGGGGATTATATAGCATATCACCCGCCCCTAACAATGATTCAGCACCACCTTGATCCAGTATAGTTCGTGAGTCAATTTTGCTAGACACTTGAAATGCAATTCGGGTAGGAATATTGGCTTTGATTAAACCAGTAATAACATCAACAGATGGTCTTTGAGTGGCTAAAATTAAGTGAATACCCGCAGCACGGGCCTTTTGAGCAATCCTTGCTATTAACTCTTCAACCTTTTTGCCAACAATCATCATCATATCAGCAAACTCATCGACTATAACCACAATACTTGGCAGCTTATTAAGCTCTGGGGCGGTTTCATCCATACTCTCTTCCGACTTCCATAGCGGGTCGAGTATAGGTTGGCCATCATCTTTAGCATCTTTTATTTTTTTATTGTAGCCCTTTAGATTCCTAACACCCAATGCTGACATTAAACGGTAACGACGTTCCATTTCACCTACACACCAACGTAGTGCATTGGATGCTTGTTTCATATCAGTCACTACTTCAGTTAGTAAATGCGGAATACCCTCGTAAACCGAAAGTTCGAGCATTTTCGGATCTATCATAATCAATCGAACATCTTCAGGCGTCGATTTATACAGCAAACTTAGTATCATTACGTTTACGCCAACCGACTTACCTGAACCGGTCGTACCAGCAACGAGTAAATGTGGCATTTTACCTAAATCAACTACCACTGGTTTTCCTGAAATATCCGCTCCCAACACAATTGTTAGAGGAGATTCGCTAGCTTGAAAGGCTTTCGTTTCGATAACTTCACTTAAGCGAACCATTTCACGATGCTTATTTGGAAGCTCTAAGCCAATAACAGACTTACCTGGAATAACTTCGACCACGCGAACTGAAATAGCTGACATTGCTCTAGCGAGGTCTTTCGCTAATGTCGTGATCTTACTCACTTTCACGCCCGGGGCTAAATCAAGCTCAAATCGAGTGATCACAGGTCCGGGTAAAACGTCAACGACATTTGCTATAATATTGAAATCTGCCAATTTTGATTCCAGTAATCTGGACACTTGATCTAATTCTTCTTGAGTGATTGGATTTTCATGTTTATCCGCTCTTTCTAATAAATCAAATGATGGCATGAGTGCTTTTTGCGATGGTGTTACAGCGAAATCCTGACTTGCTGTTGCTGGCTTTATACTTTGTTCAGCGCGAAGTCCACCCTGCCCTGCACTTTTAGACGCTCGAACAACTTTAATTCGTTGTCGTTCAGCGGCAGGTGCCGACTGATGTTCATCATCATCATCTACTGCGTTATACGCATACTTACCAGCAGACTCGTTATTTTCGTCCTCTGTCATAAATACAACGTCTGGAATATGAAATTTAGGTTCTGCCTTATTCAATGAGTTTGAATCAGAATGAGTTGTCCGCGCGGTCGTCCTTTTACTTACTTCGGGCTCCGGTTCGGCGCGTAAACTTGTTATATTTAACTCTGAGCTTTCGGTATTTATCGGTTTAGGTAATACATGCTCATTTTTATTAGCAAAAGAAGGCAAAGACAGTGCACTTATCTTACCCGGCAATGAATATACATTCCTAGCTCTACTGATAGTGAAAGAGCCAATACCATCAATAATACTTAACCAAGAAACACCTGTTGCTAGTGTAAACCCAGTGCAAAAGAAACAAATAAGAAGTAATACAGTGCCTACAAAACTAAAATGAGGAATCAGTGCAGTACTAATGATATCACCCATCGCGCCGCCCGCAGATACGCTGTAGAAATCGTCAAAATTGATACTTGCGATACCGGTAAAACCAAAGACTACTAGCAAAGCGCCAACCATGCGCAAACTAATAGTGAGATAATCGAGCTTGGACACACTCTTTATATGTAGAAAAATAAACCAACCACAAAACGCCAGTGCAAACGGTAAAACGTAAGCTGTTATCCCAAACGTAAATAAAAGAATATCAGCAGCCCAGGCTCCAATCGAGCCCATCAGGTTTTGAATTTCGTTATGTAATCCAGCCTGAGACCAACCAGGGTCACTAGGATGAAATGAAGCCAATGCTATCAGTAAGAAAAATGCAGTCGCACATGACAACATCATGCCTACTTCCATTAATCGCTGTGTTCCCGATAATCGCGCCATATCCCTACAAATCTTTTTTTTATAATTCTTATTAAATTAGAATTAGTGACATATCAACTAATCCCTGTTGGGTTTACAGAATATCATAATCCAAACAACTGAATACAGAATGAATGTTATTTATCGTTTATTTTTATTCTATTCGTATGTTTTACTTCTTCCATTACTACATACGTTCGTGATTCTCTTACCCCTGGGAGGCGCAATAAAGTATCTCCTAACAGTTTCCGATAACTAGACATGTCAGCGACTCTTGCCTTCAATAGAAAATCAAAATTTCCTGACACCAAGTGACACTCTTGAATATCGTCCAAATTTTGCACGGCCGAAGAAAAATCTGCAAAGATATCAACCGATGTTTTTGATAGTGTAATTTCCACAAAAACTAACATTGCGGCACCCAACATTGCGGGGTCGACGTTTGCAGTATAACCGGTTATATAGCCTTGTTGTTCAAGTCTTTTGACTCTTTCTAAACAAGGACTAGGACTTAAACCAACGCTTTTAGCTAACACTACATTGGAAATCTTTCCATCTAATTGCAGCGCAGTGAGTATTTTTCGGTCTATTCTATCAATATGTTTGGGCGTCTTAACTAGCATTTAATTTCATTAATTATTAATTATTCGAAATATTATACTGCATTTGTAAAATCTTCGACATTTATATTTATCGAAAATGCAGTAGACTGCACACAATAAATTAACATTTAAGGTCTAAGAATGATTGTTGGTGTACCAAAGGAAATAAAAAATCATGAATATCGTGTTGGTCTGACTCCAGCCGCGGTTCAGGAATTTGTTAATTGTGGCCATGAAGTACTCGTGCAGACAAATGCTGGTGCGTCAATTGGCTTTACTGATGAGCTTTATACAAATGCAGGCGCATTAATTATTGCGACACCTGAAGAGATATTTGCTAAAGCGGATATGATAGTTAAGGTAAAAGAGCCACAACCAAACGAATGTAGAATGCTTCGTGAAGGGCAAACGTTATACACCTACTTGCACCTCGCTCCAGATCCAGTTCAAACACAACTGTTAGTTGAATCAGGTGCAACTTGTATTGCTTACGAGACCGTTACAGATAATCGCGGAACACTTCCTCTTTTAGCGCCGATGAGCGAAGTCGCAGGTCGCATGTCAATTCAAGCTGGTGCGCATTACCTTGAAAAAGCACATGGCGGAAGCGGCACCTTGTTGGGCGGCGTTCCTGGTGTTGCACCAGGGAAGGTTCTAATTATTGGCGGTGGTGTTGTTGGTTTGAATGCAGCCAAAATGGCTATGGGTCTTGGTGCTGATGTCACCATACTTGACCGTTCTTTAAACCGTTTACGCGAGCTAGATGATATTTTTGAAGGTCGCTTAGCCACTGTATTTTCAACATCTGAAGCAATCGAATATCATTCTTCACGGGCTGATTTAGTTATTGGTGCTGTTTTAGTACCTGGCGCTGCCGCACCAAAGCTGTTGAATCGTCAACATATTAAAAATATGAAGCCAGGTTCGGTAGTAGTCGATGTTGCTATTGATCAAGGCGGTTGTTTTGAAACATCTAAAGCAACAACACATCAAGACCCTGTATATATAATTGACGATGTTGTCCATTACTGTGTTGCGAACATGCCTGGTGGCGTCGCTCGCACATCAACAATGGCTTTAAATAACGCAACATTGCCATTTGGTTTAGCATTAGCAAACAAGGGCCCTAAGCAAGCAATGCTTGATGACGTGCATTTGTTAAATGGCTTGAATGTACACAAAGGGATCGTGACGTACAAGGCAGTAGTTGAAGCACTAGGTGACAAATTTGGATTAACATATATGCCTGCTACAGAAGCGTGAAATAGTTAGTTTTTGCTATGATAAATATAAAAAGGAGTGTATTTGAG